>CANSAF010000022.1 GCA_947644645.1 uncultured Sporosarcina sp.
ATTTTGAAGGGAATTTCCAATTCATAATTAATACCCACAAAAGCTTGACTCAATCCATTTACTGTTAAAATCACAAATGATATACCGATATAATATAGTAAGAAAGCTTGCTTTCTATCAATAAGATATAGGAGTGAGGAAAAATGAAGAAGATTTTATTCGTCATGGCTGTGTCAGTATTGTTTATATTTCCGGTAAATGCTTTTGCGTCTACTGGGGAAAGTGAAGAAGCATTTATTGACAACTTGAATTTACTGGATGATTCGTTTTCTATGCTAGAAGAAATTGAAGCAGATGTGAATGAGTCTAACCGAGCAGTAATGGGTGAAGTAGTCGACAAAGTAAAATTGAAAATTGCTGAAAGAAGTCAGTTAGTTGGCAATGTCAAAGCAACACGCACTCAAGTTGAGCAATTAAAAGAAAATAAAGCGGCGATTTTCTCAGAAGTAGCAAGAATTCGTTCGTCTGAAGTAAATATGACGGAAGAACAATTAGCTGCATTGATTAAAGAAACTAAGTTTACAATTGTTCAATTAAAAGATAACGAGTATCATGCGGGACAAGTTGGTAAAGAAACAGTAAAACTTGTGAAATATGTTAGCCAAAAAGATTTACTCTCTATAAAAAAACAAGTTCAAGCAGTTATTTATGCGCAAAACAATCGTATTATGATGTTGGAAGAATTGAGTGACGAGCTATATGTACTATTAAATATTTTACAAGAAATTAAATAGCACTATTAAAATCAAAAACGAGGCGTTCAGAAAAAGTCTGAGCGCTTCGTTTTGTTGTTTAATATGCCGAAAAAGGAACTTTTATGTGTGAAAGACGTTAAAAATAAAAGAAGTTATTAACTTTACTAAAAAAATATATTTATATAACACTAAAAATGATAAATCCGTCATCTTGGCTATTCTCTTGAATATGATGTATTATAAACAGGATATAGACTATGACTTAAAATAGCATTTTCAAGTATAAAAGATCGTTATAGTATGATAGGTAAGGAGATTTATAAATGAAGAACATCTTAAATATATTTAAGACAGACTTAAATAATATTCGTAAGAAAAGAGCTGCAATTGTTGTGATTGTAGCTTTAATGATTTTACCATCGATGTATGCATGGTTTAATATATTACCCTCATGGGACCCATATGCAAATACTGAAGGCGTTTCAGTTGCCGTTGTAAACAAAGACGAGGGTGCGAATGTAGAAGGCGAAGAGATTAATGTAGGGAATGAAATTGTTTTATCACTTCTCGATAATAAGAAGTTAGGTTGGCAATTTGTCGATGAAGAAGAAGCATTAAAAGGTGTCGAACATGGGGATTACTACGCTTCAATTATTATTCCAGAAAATTTCTCGCAACGATTATCCAGTGTGCTTGATGAAGAGCCAGAAAAGCCAATACTGGACTATTATATTAACGAGAAAATTAATGCTATTGCACCAAAAGTGACGAGTGCGGGAGCATCTGGAATTGTTGAGCAAATTGAAAGTGGTTTTGTCAAGGTTGCCAATGAAGCTATTTTCACAGCATTTAATGATATTGGAATTGAGTTAGAAACAAATCGTGAGTCAATTGAAAGGCTGCGAGATTCTATTTATCAAATGGAAGATGATTTACCTGAGATTGAGCGACTTTTGGGTGTTGCAGGTACGGATTTAACTAAAGTAGAGGATTCAGTCGGAAAAGCGAATGACGGTGTAAAACGGGCAGAAGATATTAGTAAAGATGCTGAACGAATGAGTGAACGTTTGGAAGAAATGCTTAAGGAAAGTGATAAATCTGTTCGTACTTATGTGCCAATTATAAAGCAAGATTTAAGGCTTGCACAAACAGTCATTCAAGAAATACCTTCAATTACAAGACGAATTTCACAAAAAGGTACAGATGTAGATCGATTACTCAATGGCGTTGTTGATAGTACCGCGAAAATTGACGAAACGACGAA
Organism: uncultured Sporosarcina sp.; assembly: GCA_947644645.1. Classification (GTDB taxonomy): domain Bacteria; phylum Bacillota; class Bacilli; order Bacillales_A; family Planococcaceae; genus Sporosarcina. The sequence goes on from CANSAF010000022.1 coordinate 1,960, forward strand.
GTCTTTGCAAAAACTTGCCGATTTATTGGAAAAAACAAATGAAAGACTTACGGAAGATAGAAAGCTTGAAGATTTAATCGACCATTTAAATGAACAATCAAATAAAATGGAAGATTTAAAGACAAGTGTTGAGTCGGCAATTGAGACATTGGAAAAAGGCGAACATATTGGTGTGGATATCATTGATCATATTAATCAAACAGCAGAAGACGTTGAAAAACAACTTGGTGAGCTCATTGATATTTATGAAAAGACAATTATTCCTGGTATTGAAGATAAAATGGAAGAAATTCGAAAAAATGCACCTCTTGTAAAAGAGAAACTGGAAGAGGCGCATAAGATTGGGATTGATCTTCAAGAGCAGGTTGAACAATGGGTAGAAGAAGGCGGTCGCCTGGATTTAGAGAAGCAAAAAGAAATCCTTGAAAGACTCCAACCATTAGTCGGGAACTTAGAAAGTCATGTTGGCACATTGGAACATGTTTTAGGTCACTTAGATAGTATTTTTAGTAGCGGTCGATTCAGCGAACAACTTGAAAAAATAACCGCATTACATGAGCGCGTCATAGAGATTCAAGAGTCGATTGATCATGGGTTGGAACTCATTGAAAAAGGTGAAAATATCGATCAGTTTTTCTGGGAGAAATTGAACGGTTTATTGATTAAAGTGAATGATCAATTAGAGCATTTAACAGGCGATGGCTTTGTAAATATTTCAAAGAGCTTTGAAGATGCTGTTAAAAAATTAGAAGAAGAGAAAAAGAAAGTACAGGATAAACTTGCGGATCTCGAGAAAGCAGCTGAAAATGCTTCTAAATTAACGGGAGATTTATTGGAAACTGTTAAAAATCCAGAGAAAACGTTAAAGATGCTTCGTGACATTAATGCACGAATTACAGAAGGGCAAGATGCGATTGCATCGGTCGTTGATTTAAGCGAACGTCTACAGAAAACATTTGATGATGGTCTGTTCTTGGACGGAGTTGACCGAATCGAAAGTTTGCAAAATGATCTTCAAACGTTTAAAAGTGATATTTTAAGGGTAGTGGATAACGCAAGAGATACAAAGAAGTCGGCTGGAGAAACATTAGTTAAAATTGAAGATAAATCGAGAGAAATGGACCGTGCAATTTCTGATGTATGGCGTTTTATTGATCGCGATTTAATGCCGAAATATGAAGAAGCTTCTAATAAAGCTAATAATGCCTTAAAAGAAGGAAATAAAATATTAACGAAAGCAAATACGTATTTCCCAAGAATCAATGACTTATTAGGACAAGTCGATGAAGGTGTCGTTAAAGGGAAAGATGGTTTAGCAAAAGCGAATGAGGCATTTCCAGAAGCCAAAGAAAAAATTACTGAGATTGCTAAGAGAGTCCGGATTTTAGAGGAAAAAGGTGATCTTGACCAAATTATTCGTTTACTGAAAAATGATCCGAGTGCAGAAAGTGAATTTTTTGCTGATCCAATTGTATTAAATGAGCATGAATTATTCCCAATTCCAAACTATGGTTCGGCAATGGCGCCATTCTTTACCGCAATGTCATTATGGGTTGGTGGTTTAATTCTTGTATCTTCATTGATTGTAGACGTACCAAATAAACATCTTTATAAAAGTTATGAGACGTATTTCGGTCGGATTTTAACATTTTGGGCGATTGGTATTGTACAAGCCCTTATAGTGACAGTTGGAAATATGATTTTACTTAAAACATTTGTTGCTCATAAAATTTTATTTGTTTTATTTGGGTTCTTAATTAGTATAGTATTTGTAACAATTATTTATACTTTTGTATCTGTTTTTGGTAACTCAGGTAAAGTAATGGCGATTATTTTGCTCGTTATGCAGTTGGGGGCATCGGGCGGAACCTTCCCAATTCAGATGACACCAGAGTTTTTCCAAAAGATTCATCAGTTCTTACCTTTCACACATGCTTTGGGCTTGTTCCGAGAAGCTGTTGGTGGTGTGATTTGGCCGGTAGCTTTTGAACATATCGCATGGTTACTCGGTTATATGGCGATCTTTTTATTCATTGGAATTCGATTAAAAGAACGTATTAACAAGAGAAGTGATAAGTTTTTAGCTGAGGCACGTGAGAGTGAAATTATATTGTAATAGAAAGAGAAAGCATCGATTGGAGATGCTTTCTTTTTTTAGTACTTTCATCATGCGAATTTTCAGAAATTAAGAATGGTATTTTATAATTATTTTTTCATTTTCTAAGTAATTTTGATGATTATTATAGGAAAATGAAGTTTCATATGCTATCATTTCTATTAGTTGGAATTTTCTAAGTATAATAAATTAGGAGGGTTTTTATGGTAAATGTAAAAGGTTCAAATAAATTATTTAAAGCGACGATAGCGGCTACTGTTGCGGCAGGTGCTTTTGTGACGGCAGCTCCAGTTTACACAAAAGCAGCTCCTGAAATTACAGAGTTAACAGACTTGGAGAAAGAGCAGGACTACTACGAAGCGGTAAAAATACTTTTGGAACGAGGTGCGATTAAAGGGTTTCCAGACTTAACATATCGCCCATATGAGTCCGTTACACGTGGCCAAGCTGCAAAAATTTTAGCGCATTTTTTAGATTTAGATTTAAAAAATGTTGAAAACCCACGTTTTGTAGATGTTAAAGAAACTGATGAATATTACACGGCAATTGCTGCGCTAGTAGAAAAAGGAATTATTAAAGGCTATGCAGACCATACATTTAGACAAAATGAGCCACTTACTCGTGCACAAATGGCGCAGATGGTTGTCCTTGGATTTGAGTTAAATGTAGAACAATCAGAAGTGATAGCGCTTCCATTTATTGATGTAGATGAAAGTGATGCATTTGCAGGTTATATTCAAGCGCTAGCAAATTATGATATTACAAAAGGTGTGTCAGAAAATCAGTTTGCACCTAATGCATATGTGACGAGAGGACAAATGGCTTCATTTATTACTAGAGGAGAAGCCGCACTTGCAATCCCTGAAGTGTCTGGCGAGATTGTAGAAGTTGAAGAAGATAAAGTCGTTCTTTCAACGGGAACATATTATATACCAGAATCACTGAAAGGGATTTTTAAGCCAGAAAACACTGATGCACTTCAAGGAGCTTATGTTGATTTGAAAAAGGATGGAAAGGTTATCCAGTCCTTGACAGAGCTTATTCTAGTGGGAAGTACTGATTCTACAAAAGAATTAAAATTAGATGGTGGGGGTACCGAAGTTCACGGTAATTTAACGATATTAGGAGATTACCATTTGGTACAGAATTTAAAAGTAGCAGGTGATCTCACTATTTATGAAAGTAGTCCAAATCAGACCTATGCGAATGATTTAGTCGTGGATGGCGAAACACATATTTTAAGTAAGATAGAGGCTGAAGAAGTGAAAGCGGCAAATGCTGACCTAGCAACGGAAGCATTACCATTTTCAGTTTCAGTAACTAATGCAAATGCGACAGTTGCAAATGAAGAAGGTGGAGGGACTGTGACTTTTACAAGTTCTTCACTGAACACAATTACCGCTTCCCAAAATGGTGTTACAATAGAAGTTAAGGAAGATACGACTTTTAAAGACCTAATTGTTGAAGAGAATGCAACACTTAACGCTGATTACGGATATTTATTTCCATCTGTAACATTAAGTAAAGCTGTTACGGAATTGACTGCGAATGTAGAAATTGAGAATTTAATTACAAAAGGCGAAGAAGCTGTTACTATTCATGGAGATGGAAGAGTCGATTTAATGAAAGCATATTCTACTGCCCCTGTATTCATTGATTTACCTGGCTCAGTGAATATCTTAGAAATTCATAACCCGGATGCTAAAATTTCACTAGGTCGAAAAACATTGGTCGGTCATTTATATCTGCCACTATTAACAGACGTTAAGAAAGTAATTGCAAATTATGATGATATTGCAAGGAATATTGAGATGATTGATGGAGAGATTCATGAACCTTAATACTTTAAGGTCTACTACGGAATTATTTTTCTGACTATTCTATTATAAGTGAAGCGAAAAGCTAGAAGTGCTGTATAGACAGCATTTCTAGCTTTTTTGGTGTGCCCGGCATGGGTAATCGCTAGGCGGTGAAAGTCCGCTACAGGCTTGGCAGTAGGAACTGTTAGCAGAAGGCAAGGGTGTCCATTGTGAAATGGAATCTGAAGGAAGCCGTATGCAAATCCTTGGACCGACGAACAGAAACCATATATAAGGCTGTGTGAGGTGGATGAGTCTGCCAAACAAGATGAAGTCCAATACTGCCCGAAACCTCATGCAGTAAATATGGCGGTTAGATGAGGAAAAAGTGATTATTCTTACCCGGGGAGGTCTTACGAGGGTTATTCAATTAACAATCGACTTAGTGATAAGTCGATGAATCGTAAGAAGTCAGCAGATGCCATAGTAGCTTTTGAAGTTCTAAAAGTGAAAAGTGAAGGGCTGAACAATCTTAAATCTTGAAGAAAACAAGGAGGTGCAGACATCACCGCCAAAGCACAGAAAACACCACGGTTATGACCAAATCAGTGGCTGCCCATGGAGAGATAAGTTGGAAACGAAAGGGTAAATGGGAGTGTGTAGGGATGTCGCCTAGATATGAAAGAACAAGATGGTATCAACTTAATTGAAAAAGTAATTTCAGATGAAAATCTATGGAAAGCCTACAAAAGGTGAGGAAGAATAAAGGAGCACCTGGTGTGGATGGGATTACAGTTTACCAACTGAAATCCCATATGGAAGAATACTACGAACCCTTGAAACGGAAATTAAGAGAAGGTTCATATGAACCAACACCTGTTAAAAGAGTGGCGATTCCAAAAGCAGATGGTTCAAAAAGATACTTGGGGATTCCGTGTGTCTTAGACCGCGTAGTCCAACAAGCAATTCTACAAGTGATTGAACCAATTATTGACCCATACTTCTCGGATAATAGCTATGGTTTTCGGAAAGGTCGAAGTGCACATCAAGCGATAAAGAAAGCAGAAAACCTACTATGAAGAAGGTTATAGAGTCGTTGTAGACTGCGACTTGAAAAGCTATTTCGACACAATCCACCACCATAGAATCCGTGGATACCTAGGTTATTTTATTTCAGATAAAATAGTGCTTCGCTTAATTTGGAAATTCTTACGTTCAGGCATACTCGATAAGGATATTTATATCGAGACGACAAAAGGAGCACGCCAAGGAGGACCACTTTCTCCTATTCTAGCAAATGTTTACCTAAATATGTTAGATCGAGAACTGGAGAAAAGAGGGCATCGTTTCGTACGTTATGCGGATGACTTTGTGATTTACGTCAAAAGTAGACGTGCAGCAGAACGTGTCATGGAAGGCGTAAAGGAATTTATCGAAAAAGACCTTCAATTGACAATAAACGAGGAGAAAAGCCAAATATGTGGTGCAACAAAAGCTACATTCCTAGGCTTCAATATCCAAAACCTCATGGGAAAGTAGGTTGCCGACCAAGTAAGTCGGCAAAACGAAAATTCAAGGAAAAGCTCAAGAAATTAACCAGTCGGAAACGAACTGGCACTTTCATAGAAATCATCAAAGAAATTAATCAAGTGACAGTCGGTTGGATAAATTATTTTGGCATATCGAATATAAAATCGTTCGTCGCCACGCTCCAACATTGGTTACATCATCGATTAAGGCAATTAATATGGAAACGATGGAAAAAGGTAAATACGAAATATAAAATGCTTCGTAAATATGGGATTGACCATGACGACGCAATGGCACTTGCCAATACCCGAAAGGGTTACTGGAGAATATCTCGCAGTAAAACAATTCATCGTGCCATAACAAATGAAAAACTCGCAAAGTGGGGACTGAAAAACATGTCCGAACTTTACGAGTCAAGATACTTAAAAGGTTGAACCGCCGTATACCGAACGGTACGTACTGGTGGTGTGAGAGGTCGGCTAATCAATTAATGATTAGCCTCCTACTCGATTTAACAAAAGTTTAAAAAATGGATAATTTATCGACAAATGGAAATGATATAGGAACCTAGAGAAAAGTGTAAAGATGGGAGGACAATATGAAAAATGTTTTTAGGATTTTCAAAACAGACCTTGTAAATATTCGTCGTAATAAAGCCGCAATTGTTGTCATTGTTGCGGTTATGTTCCTGCCATCTTTATATGCTTGGTTTAATATTCTTCCTTCTTGGGATCCATATGCGAATACTTCTGATGTGAAAGTAGCCATAGCTAATAAAGATAAAGGTACAGAAGTAAAAGGACAGACAATAAATGTTGGCGATGAAATTATCAACTCATTACTTGAAAACAAGCAGCTTGGCTGGCAATTCGTCAGTGAGGAAGAGGCTGTCAGAGGTGTAGAGCAAGGTCAGTATTATGCCTCGGTGATTATTCCAGAAAACTTATCTGAAAAATTAATGAGTGTGTTGACAGGAAATCCTGAAAAACCGCTTCTTGATTATTATATTAACGAAAAGATAAACGCAATTGCACCAAAAGTGACGGGAGCAGGAGCATCTGCCATCGTTGAAAATATACAAAGTGGGTTTGTTCAAGTTGCTAATGAGGCTATATTTAATGTTTTTAATGATGTTGGATTGCAATTGGAACTGAATCGCATATCTATTGAAGAATTTGTTCAATCTGTTTTCCGACTCGAGCAGGAAATCCCCGAAATACAACGTATGTTACATGTGGCGGATGACGATTTAACACTTGTTGAAGGGGCATTAGCAAAAGCAAGTGAAGGGATGAAGAGAGTAGAAGAAATTCGAAGTCGAGCTGAAGTTTTTAGCGGAAAAATAACATATTTATTGACAGAGGCCGATGAAGTTTTAAAGAAATACGTTCCGCTTGTCAAGCAAGATTTAGAGTACGCTCGTTCAATTATTCAAAGTATCCCACCAATAACAGAAAAAGTTACTGGAAAAGGAGAAAATCTAGATCAATTATTGAATGAAATTGAACAAATTGCGAACCAACTTCATGAGCGTTCTTCTTCCTTAAATCAATTAATTGAACAATTAAAAGCAGCTAATCAGAAACTAATTGAACAACAAAATAATAACGTACCAGCCGATTTGTTGAAAAATGAATGGGGGGAAGTCCAAGAGAATCATCAAGCAACAATCGACCAACTAAATGAAAATATTACAAAGCTTGTAGCGATGCAAGAGGAATTAGAACAATTGCATAACAATATTATGGAGGCCATTGAAAAAGTTCGTGCGGGGAAAGGAAATATTGATAATGTTTTTCAAAGTATACAGGAAAAATCGAAAAAGATGGATGAAGCACTTGATGAACTGCTTCAATTTATAGAAAATGATTTGCTTCCAATGTATGAAAATGCTTCAAAGCAAGTAAAAAGTGCTCTTGAAGAAGCGAATAACATGTTAGCCAAAGTGGAAGAGAATATTCCCCAAATTTATGAGCTACTAAAAAAAGGTGAGGAAGGGGTCAGGCTAGGTAAGGATGGTTTAATAAAAGCGAATGAGGTCTTTCCAGAAGCAAAAACAAAAATAGAAGAAATCGCTAATTTAATTCGACGTTTGGAGGAAAAAGGTGATTTACAACAACTAATTGATATTATGAAAAATAATCCAACGGCGGAAGGAGAATTTTTTGCGCATCCGATTGATTTAGTAGAGCATGAGTTATTTCCCATTCCGAATTATGGTTCAGCGATGTCTCCATTTTTTACAACTTTAGCATTATGGGTAGGTGTACTCATTCTTGTATCCTCACTTCGAGTAGATATTCCAAATAAACATCGGTATAGAAGTTATGAAGCGTATTTTGGACGACTACTGACGTTTTGGATGATTGGTTTTGTCCAGACCGTAATCGTAACAGTAGGCGATATATTTTTATTGAAAACCTTTGTCGTTCATAAAGTGTTTTTCATTTTATTTGCTTTAATGATAAGCTTAACGTTCGTTACAATTGTTTATACACTTGTTTCCGTATTTGGAAATACGGGGAAAGTACTTGGGATAGTTTTGCTTGTGATGCAGTTAGGCGCTTCAGGAGGAACATTTCCAATTCAAATGACACCGGCTTTTTTCCAAACAATCCATACCTTTTTACCTTTCACACATGGCTTACAATTATTGCGTGAGGCGGTTGGTGGTATTATTTGGCCAGTTGTATGGAGACATATATTTGTGCTTCTAATTTATATCGGTATTTTTATTTTTATTGGGATTGGTTTGAAGGAAAAAATTAATAAATCAAGCGATCAATTTATGGAAAAAGCGAGAGAAAGTGAAATTGTTTTATAAAAATAAAGTAAGGATGTCTAGAAATTCAATAAAGACTTTCTGGACATCTCTACTTTAATTTACTTACATATTTTGTAATCTTCTTTTGTAAAAAATAGCAATCAAAAGACTAATATAGGTGAGGAGTGAAAGCCAAAGACCAGTACGTAAATATGGACTGTGATAGGTTAATTCAATAGTCGTATTCCCTGTCTCCACTGGAATCCCAATGAAGGCTCCGTTAATGCGATGTAGATCTCCTTTTTTTCCATCAATCTCGACATGCCATCCTTCACTATAAGGAATAGAAGTGACAAGCATACCAGAATTATTTGCTTGACCTGTTAATTGAACTTTGTTTTTATAGAGCATTTTCAAGTCAAAAGCATTATTAAGTGCAGCTTGCTGATAATTAGACATGTTATTTATAGGGAGCATCTCAATTGTAATATCGGATAAATGATAAGAGCCCGCTGTTAATGTGAAATTTAATGTGTCGCCCTTACATTCACTATCAACTAGCATTGTAAACGCTTGAATAGGAAGTGAATAAGTATGTTCACTTTCGCGTTTTTTCATAAAAGAATTCTCAATCTTTAAAGTAAAGGACTTACCATGAACTTCTTCAATTGTAAAAGAAGCGAGTATTTGTGCGTCTTTACTTGGTACTTCTTGAAGTGGAATTGTAAAGCTTGTTTCTTGTTCTAATTGTAATGTATTTGTTTCAGTATTAAAATAGTTCGTTTCTTCAAATGGAACCGCACTTTCATATAAGACGATTGGTAAGTCATAAGATGCATTGGTGTTTGTTGAATTATGATCATCCGAACGATAAGCTTGCAACAGTAACATATCCCTTGAGCCAATGGATAGGGCGTCAAATTCTTTCGCATGAACAACTTGATTTTGTACATAAGCAAATGGCATCGGTGATTTTAATTTATAAATTTTATAATGTGTTGTCGAATAAACAAGCGTATAGCCATCGGGCTTATACGAATAGTCTTTATTGACAATTGTATAATTTGCTTGTAAATAAGTTTCTAAAAATAAACGTTCATCAACATTATAAAAATGACTAAACGAGTCGAATTGTTTAATTTTAAAATCTTCATAAATAAATTTTCCTAAATCATTTGAAAATAAACTTTGATAATAGGCTAAACTTGGCATTCCATATAGCATGCTATTGTTATGCTCTCTAAAATTGCCAAGTTGATTGGTATAAGGTAAATACCAGCTATATCGGGCAAAGCTATCAGGTTGACTTTCTATCCATTGAAAAATTTCTTGTACTTCTTCATTTTTATCGTAAGAATCCATCATATCTATTATGGTTTCTTTATAGGATGCGGGATCTCCCAATTGCTCCTCAAAGAAATTCCATTGTTGTAAAGAAACTAAGACAAGTAATAAACCGAATAAAATCGTCATTGCACTCTGTCTATATCGCTTTTGAATGACAAAGAAGAACGGCAATATACAATGAATACTAATAATTATCCAACCGTTGTTGTATTGGCTTAGAGACTCCAAAGCATATTTTCCGATTAAAGCATATAAAAGATAAACAACATATAATAGAAAAACTGTTAAATGTATATTTTTTCCTTGTTTCCATTCGTCGACCGTATATGTGACGACAATTGCAAGAGAGAAAATAAATAAATAGGTCCAGCGCGACTGCATCGCGGAAAAGCCATTAAAAATAGAGTACATATATGGAATTTGATAGAAAATAAAAAATATAAAAGCCATCCACAAATGAATCGAAGGAATATATTTTTTGAATTGAAAGGACGCCATCCAAATAAATAATACAATTGCAGGTATGGTAATCATGGAAATCTTCATAAATAAACCGACAGGCATATTCAAATAAAAGTCCATTGGGTAAGTCAATGGTATTTCGTACTCTTTTGAAAAACGATAAGCATTAAAAAATTGATAAACAGCAGGTAAAAAACTATAACTAGCAATAAAAAGGGCGATTAAATAAGCACCTGCAACAGCTAATCCTTTTTTTATCAATTTTGGGATGGATTGTTGCTTCAACTGCAGAAATAAATACAAAAGAGTATAAATACTAATATAAATCGTTGTAATATAGGCAAAATAAAAGTTTGATTGAATCATAAGAAAAGATGCAAAGATAAACAGTAACGGTTTTCCTAGTTTTAATAATCGTTCAAGTCCCCAGACGACAAGTGGGAGAAAGACGAATGCATCTGACATAAAATCTGAGAAAAAAGAAAACTGCATAAACTTTATTGCACCGATATAAATTATTGTTCCAATTAAAGCAGCTGTTTTGGTTCGTTCATTTGCAATCATATAAAGATAGAAAAAGCTGCTTGCTAGGATTGCTTTCCCTATACTGACATATAAGCTTATTTTAGCGAGCTGCATCAAGGAATCCAGTGGAAAAAAGAGTTTAATAAGAAAAAATAATGAAGTTGAATAATAATAGCCAAACTGGCCAAGGATATCCCCGCCAAGTCCATTTAACCAAGACCACTCAAGATTAAAATTGCGGAAGTTTTCGTGTAAAAACAGTTGATATTTTGCAAACTGATCTAAAGGATCTCCTCCGGAATACAAGAAAGGGATTGAATCCTTTAAGAAATATAAATGTAGAGAAACTGCAAAAAGCATAATTAAAATAAAGGAGAAAATATGTTTCTTTAAAAATTTCAAAATGAATCATACCTTTCGATGCAATCATTAAAAAAATAAGGAGTTGTCTAGAAAGTTATTCATCATACTTTCTAGTACACTCCTCATTTTACTTTATTACGCTTTAAAAGTGAAAAAGCGTTGTCCAAGATAATTGAAACCTGTAAATAAAATCATTCCAACAGCCATTGCAATATTTTCTTGTATAGTGGTACTGTAATTTACAAGTAAATATAAGGTAACCGGTTTGGCAATACCATAAGCTAGACCATAGCAAATCGCAATATTGACGATAAAACGTATGCCAACCCAAACTGATCGATCTTTATTTTGAAATGTGAAGTACTTATTTAAAAAGAAACTTAAAATACTTGTTAAGAAATAGTTCATGGCAGATGAAAACCAGTAAGAAGCACCTACAAGATTGTATAACCCAAACATGATTGATGTGCCGACGATTGTATTAATCAAGCCAACGATTATAAATTTCCAAAACTTTTCATCAAAGAATGTTTTTATCATAATTTTTGATCCTTTATGGATGTTTCAGAAATAATATAACGAGGTCTTTGTCTCGTTTCTTCATAAATTTTGGCGATATAATAACCAATAATTCCCAAACTCATCATGATGACACTGCCAACCCCAAGTAATAATAAAATAACAGTTGTGAATCCTTCAAGAGATTCGCCACGCGCAAAATTAAGTAGTGATTGAAAACCGAGAATGCTGGCGAAAATAAAAAACAATAAGCCAACGATTGTGACGAGTTGCATTGGAGCTGTTGAAAAGGATGTAATGTTTGTCATGGCGTACTTAGCCAATGACAAATAAGACCATTTTGTTTGTCCGGTTTCACGTTCTTGTACATGGAATTCCAGTGTCGTACTATTAAAGCCTAGCCAGAACGAAAGGGCTCTAAAAAATAACTTTCGCTCCGGTAAATTTAAGTAAGCATCAATGACTTTTCGGTCCAGTAATTTAAAGTCTGATGACCTTTCCATGTCAAAGCCAGTTGCACGATTAATTAAAGCGTAAAAAGATTTTGCGAAAAGTTTATGTAACATGCCCTCGTTTCCGCGAGAAGCCTTTACACCTTCTACAATGTCAAATCCTTCTTGCCAAAAATGATACATCTCAATCATTTTTTCAGGCGGATGCTGTAAATCACAATCAATGACAATTGCACAATCCCCAGTTGCATATTTTAAACCAGCTAAAATAGCAGCTTCTTTTCCAAAATTTCGAGAGAGGCAAATTCCTTTTACGTTTGGAAGTTCTATACTTGCCTGTTGGATAGCTTGCCAAGTGCCATCTCGTGACCCATCATTCACATAAATGATTTCAATTGGAATTTTATGGGTTTGTAGCAATTTGGTAATTACTTTAGCAGATTTCAATATCATATCTTCTTCATTATAAGCAGGTAATACGATGGATAGTAAGCTCATTAATTCTTATCCTTTCTCGGTCAATCAATTTCCTCTCGGTCATTATTGTTCAGCAAATTTAACAACAACTGTCCCATCGATTATTTTGATAGACGACTGGGCAGGCCAAACATCCATATCTTTAAAAGTAGGTGTTGTTAAAATTTCATCCAAATGCTCAGTTGACGTTAATTCAATCGGAAAGCCGTAAAAAGTTTCGAATAGCGTTTTATAATGATAAGGATCGAATAAAAATGTTTCACCGATTGCCCCAATCATATTTGGGATTTTATTTGGCAATGTAATCGATGAAAATTCCGAGTATAAACGAGCGCGACCAACGATTGCTAAATCTTCAATTTCCTCATAATCGTCCAGTTGTTCAATGCGATTTAAAACGCGATCTGCATGCGCCATCGATTTCTCATAACGCACTTCCATGTTGAAGTAAGTAATATTGGCGATAATCGCAAAGTTAAAGATAATTATACTCAGTAACACAACAGAAGCCCAAGAAGATGCAATTTCAAAGCGATTTGGATTGATATTTTCAACTGTATCGTAAATTATTATTAAAAATAAGTAGACCGTTGTCATACTAAAAACCATTAGCATATGGTAAAACGTATCAGGTGATAAAAAATATACGATGTAATAAGCAAACGGAAAACAGAAAATCAAGAAAATCATTAATGCCATATTAGCAATGTTTTTGTAAATTTGACGTTTAATAACTAAATAAGTCGTCACAATGACAATAGTCGTAAATAATAAAACGTTTAATACTTCTAGTAGATTAACACCATGGAATGAGAAGAATCCACGGAAGAAAAATTCAATTAATTGCTCTTTAATTTGAACAAGGCGGGTTGGAATACTACTGACGGGTAAAGATCCGACTTTGTTTAGTCCTTGATAGTCTGTAATCGGTACACGAAATAAGCTGGTACTGATTTTATAGATAATAAAATAAAGACCAAGTCCTAAAATAGTTGTGCTTAGAAAGCGAAACCCGTATTGAATAATTTCTTTTGTTTTTGTAGGGAAGCACAAGATCTCCCTTAATAACCATAAAATAAAAAACGCAAGAAATACAGAAAGATTTGCCTGGTAAACGCCAATTGCAATACTTAAGAGAATTGAACCAAAGATAAAGCCTTTTTTATATTTCTTAGTGATTAAAACAGCAAGTATTGCAATAAATGAACCAAACATATAGCCATCTGCTGTAAACATATAAGAAAAAGTGGAAGTTACACTTGGAAATGTAACAACAATTCCAGCGACTAAAATGATGGACAGGCTTTTTCTTAGCTCAAATAGTTCAACGATACAAATGACCGCGAAAGCTAGAAATAAAATAGAGAGTAAGCCGATGACCCAAGGTAAGTCGAAAAATGAACTCATACCGCTTGCAGGACCCAAAAAGAATCGTCCAGATTTTACTTTTGCTTGTGTATTATGGATATTCAGCAAGCTGTCGTGGTTCATTAAACGATTAGTAAATATGAAAAGGTGAGTCAGTAATCCAATTATAATTGTAGAATAAAAAGCAATTTTCCATTGTTTACTGATTTTATTTTTTAAACTCAGAATGATATTTTCTGGCATATTAAACCTCCATGTTAAAAAATACCGACAAAGTACATTTGTCTCCATGCTACAGTATAGCTTATTTTGTTTTGATGTACTAGGTTTTTATAATCCACTTTGAAAGGAAGTATGATTTATTCTGAAAAAATGTATATTTGCAAGGATTAATCTGCCGTACTAAATATTAAGGATATAAATGAAAAATACAAGGAGTTGGGAAAGAAGAGTGTTTAAGAAAATTAGTGTAATGTTAGCCTCTGTTTTAGCTATGTTCCTTTGCTTTTATCAACAAGCTGAGGCCAATGAAAATGAAAGGATTATTGTTGCGCAGCAAGATGGAATTCCTATTTATAATATACATAACGGGGAACATTCGATCATTGGGGAAATGAAAAAAGAAGAAGCACTAATCGCCAGTTCGAGTGATCATGAAGAATTTTGGAAAGTTCGCTTTGGGAATGCTTATGGGTTCATTCAAAAAGATCAAGTTCAAGTAGATCCTGAAAGAGAAATACCAGCTAAGAGTAATCTTCCAAACACTAAAAAAGTTGTTCTTATAGAAAAGAACTTGGATGTTTATGATAACTCTACAGGGACATTAAAAAGTTTGCCGTAATTAAAGGTGGCTATCGTTATCCAATTACAGGTGACTATGGTTCGTGGTGGAAAGTAAATGTAGGTGGTAGAGAAGGTTATATTTCAAAGTCATCTACTGTTTTGGATAAAGGAATAACTGTTTTTATGTACCATCATATTTTAACGGCTGAAGAAAAAGCAAAATCACCTTTTGCAAATAGAAATACGACAATGATTGATACTCAATTTAATGAGCAAATGGATTATTTAAAAGAACATGGTTTCAAAACAATCAGTACAAAGGATTTGGAAGACTATTTAGATGGAAAGATTAATCTGCCTGCGAAAGTAGCTGTTATTACATTGGACGCTGGAAATATAAGTTCACGAATTTATGCCTACCCCACTTTAAAAGCACATGGTTTTGTAGCAGATCAATTTATTATTACATCAAGAACACCTAAACAACCAGCAATTTTTGACTATAATAAACTCCATTTTTTAAGTCAACAAGAAATGGATGATATGACGGATGTCTTCAATTATTATGGTCATACACACGCTTTGCATACATTAACAGATGCGAATGAAAGTTATGTAACTGCTATGGACAGAAGTTATGTGAAAGAAGATTTACTACTAAATCGTTTAAATTTAAAAGAAATGACTTATTTAGCCTATCCTTTTGGACAGTATAATATGGATACGGTTGAAATTTTAAAAGAAACAGGTTTTACTATGGCCTATACAACAAAAATGGGCTATGTCACATTAGATACAAATCGCTATTTAATCCCACGGTATGGGATTGAGCCGCATTTGCCAATTGAGACATTTGCCAAAAGATTAGCGACAGGGTCTTCGTTATTGGATAATCCTTCACACCAACCGGACGATGAAGTAGAAAAACCCAATAATTTTACTGATGTGAAGAAAGATGAATTCTTTTATGAAAGTGTCAAACGTTTAACGGAGAGAGGTATTATTCAAGGGTATGCCGATGGAACGTTTAAACCTTATACAAACGTTACACGCGGTCAAGCGGCCAAAATATTAGCAAAAACTTTAAATTTGACTACTGATAAAACAAGTCAATCGCCTTTTGTAGATGTTCCTGAAACAAACGAATATTATCCGTCAATCACTGCTTTAGTTGATGCAGGCATTATTCAAGGCTATTCTGACGATACGTTTAGACCGGGAAATACTTTAACACGTGCTCAAATGGCAAAAATGATTGCACTTGGTTTTAAATTAAAAGAAAGCACGTTAGACCTTCCGTTTGTTGATGTTCAGGTAGAAGATGAGTTTGCAAAATATGTACAAGCTTTATTGACAGACGGCATTACGACAGGTACAACAGCAACAACCTTTTCTCCTTATCATACGGTCACAAGAGGGCAATTAGCTGCTTTCGTCGATCGAGCGGAGAATGCGAAATAGCTCTTATATGAAAGAAGGAGTGACTAGAAAACCTTTTAGTAGGTTTCTAGACACTCCTTTTTATATAGTGGGTATCAAGGGAATAGGTGAAAGTGCTAAACGTTTATTACTAAGGAGAACTTTTGCTTAACTTAGTGGACCACGCTTAGTCGCTTGTAATGTTCCGAAAAGAAATTATAATAGGTATGATGGGCTGTTTTTTCTATGAGAAACAGTTCAAAAGGTTGAGTGAAATCAGAAGGGAATGATGTAATTGAGAGGAAATAGGTTGGTTGTGTTAATTATCACTTTATTTTTGGTTTTTACTTTCTCCAATAATCATGTGAATGCACAAGGTAATCATCAGAAAATAGCCGTTTTATTTTCTGAAACGAGTGAAAAATATGCGCATGAAGTGAGGGCCGGTGGTGTATTAGATGGCAAAACAATTTCACCAAAAGAGAATTGGAGTTCGATTTATGACAAAGAACTCAAAATGTATCATTTATATAAACAACAAGGCTTTGAAGTAGAGAAAATTACTGAAAAAGACTTAACAAACTTAAAAAAATTACATCAATATGAAGCAATTGTTTTTCCTTATACTGTAATGATGAATCAAGCGCAGCGAGAGGGTGTCAAGAGTTATATTCGCGATGGAGGCGGAGCAATTTTTGCTTATGGGACTGCTCGTAATGAAGCAGCAAAATATCCAAAACCGGGTCAGCTTGATTTATCTGCATTAATTTATGATACGAAGACATGGGTTTGGGAATGGGATAACTTATCTGAAGTTTTTCATTCTGCTTTTGTAGATGATGTTGTGTTAAAAAATTATAAGGTTCGTTCATCAAAGGCACAGCATCCAATTTTAGCCGCAACACATAAAGAATTAGGCGTAACTTCCGTTGAATTAACGAATACGCGTGGCGGTGGGGATTGGATTGAAGTTATTGCTCCTTGGAATAACGCTGTACAACCTTTGCTAGTGTATTCGGATTATATCGTAGATCCAGTGAAAGCAAAATATGTCACAAAAAATCAAACAGGTGCAATGTATGCATTTGAACATGGAAAAGGAAGAGTCGTTGTTACAGGATTTAAGATGCATGACCATTTCGGTGTAGAAGCAGATGCAGATTGGGATGCGTCTACAAAGGGAAGCGCTTATGATGGAACTACTGGAAATCGTGTTGCACAAACCTTATTTAAACATTCATTGAATTGGGTGATGGCAGAATCGCCACAGGCTAAAAAACGTGTGTATGATGTTGGAATGAATTTATCTAATTTACGTGGTTACCTACGTGCGGGAGATTATTCTGTATATGGCGATGTGACAGTAAGGAATAATGGGAATATTCCAGTACGGGGCACCGTTCGAGTGGAGTTACTTAATGCAAATGGACAAGTCTTGAAAGAGCAAGATCGTTATTTGCCGGGATTATCACCAGATAATAAACAGGAAAGTTTTCATACAGAGAAATTTCATTTAACATTACCTAAAAACTTAGCTCGTGGTACATATGAGTTAAGAGCAGTTTTTAAAGATGGTCGTGAAGACTATAAAGGATTGGACGTAAAAGCTATTTCAATTAACTTAGTGTATAAAGGTGGTCCTGCAAATTTCCATACACCAGCATTATTTAAAGATGTTTCACCAAAGCATGAGATGATTCTAGATATGACTAATGCAGCGTATTTAGGTGTTATTAAAGGCTATACGGATGGTACATTTAAGCCAGCTGGAACGATTAATCGTGTCCAAGCAACAGAAATGATGTTGCGTGCTTTAAATATCCCAGTATCGGGTTCTGTCACAATGAACGCAACGGATTTGAAAAAAGGACAATATGGTTATGCAGTACTGGCGACAGGTGTTGCTAACGGATTAATTTCATTGCAAGATGGGAAAATTAACGGGGGAGCACCTATGACGCGAGGGGATATGGCGACAGGTTTAGTGACCGGCTTTAAGCTACAAGGAACAAGTCAACGTCAATTTAAAGATATATCAATAACACATTCAAATTATGAACAAATTCAAGTGTTAGATGCATTAGATATTACAAATGGATTCCCAGACAATACGTTTGGCGCTCATAAAGCTGTTACACGTGCTCAATTTACAGCATTTATTAATAGAAGTTTAAAAGCCTCTTCAAGATAAGAATATATCGTGCAAGCATCCCAAAGTCGGAAGAAAAGATTTTGGGATGCTTTTTTATTGGGGGGGGATTGTAATCATTTTTATGTAAGAGATTATTTTTAAAAATAGTATGAATGGAAATTACTAGAATAGTTTAGAGATTCTGCTCAACTCTATGCTATAATAGCAACATCTTAATATTAATTAGAGGGGGATGGTTAAATGAGAAAAGGTTCATTTTATTTATTGCTCTTTATTAGTTTTTTATTAATTTTACCTAAGCCTTCATTTGCGAATGAAGAACAAGCTTACATTGTGTTATTTAACAATGAAATTGATGAACAGCTCATTGAAGCATCCGGCTCAACAGTGATTGAGACGACAACAAATAGTCCAATTGCTTTGATTTTAGCGGATGAAGCAGGTATTGCTAAAATTCGACAATCTTCGCTAGTTAAGTCTGTTGAAGCAGATCATAAAATTGCTATTGCTGCACAAGAGACAAGTTGGGGGATTGAGTCTGCAAAAATACCGCTTGCTTGGCAAAGCGGCTATACGGGAAAGGGTGTTAAAATTGCTGTAATAGACTCTGGAATTGGTCCACATGATGATTTAAAGGTTGTTAAAAAGGTTTCTTTTTTAGAGTCAGATTCCTCAGATGTTGATTATAACGGTCATGGGACACATATTGCAGGGATTATCGCTGCACTAGATAATGACATAGGTGTAAAAGGTATTGCCCCAGATGCTGAGTTATATGCGTTAAAAGTATTTAATAAAGAAGGAATTGGATTTACTTTTGATATTATAAAAGCAATTGATTGGGCAATTGAAAATGAAATGGATATTATTAACTTGAGTTTAACATCCAAAGTGGGTTTACCAGCATATGAAGAAATTATTAATCGAGCTTATGCAAAAGGGAGCTTACTAGTTGCTGCTGCAGGGAATTCAACAGAAACTGACATACATGCGGATACTGTCGAATATCCTGCCAGGTATACGAATGCAATTGCTGTAGCTTCGGTTGATCAAAATAATAAAAAAGGGTATTATTCTGCAATTGGTCCAACGGTTGAGGTTTCTGCTCCGGGTGTCAATATTTATAGTACTTATACCGACAATCAATATAATACATTAAGCGGAACATCAGTTGCGGCAGCTTCTATCACTGGACAACTAGCATTGTTAAAAGAAGCTTATCCACATTTAAATAATGTTCAGTTAAGAAAAAAGTTAATTGATCTTGCCGTCGATATAGGACCAAAAGGCAAAGATCCCGTTTTTGGTTATGGGCTTGTTCAAACATCAGCTTATGAAAAACCTTTATATGAATACCCAGCCTTAAATAACCCAGCTACGAAACTTACATTTTCACAAGATTATATAACTGAAGAAGTTGGGAAAACAGTCCAAGTGAAATTGATAGCTACATTTAAAAATGGTCAAACATTGGACGTCTCGGACTTTGTAAGATGGCAAATCAAAAATGAAAATATTGCAAAGTCTCGAGGTAATCGAATAGATTTACAAGCAGTCGGTCAAACCACTTTACACGCAACTTATGCAGATTTAGCTGTTGAGCTACCGATTGAAGTCATAAATAATGGGTCTTTACCACCATCAAAAGCTTCACCATTTGTTGATTTAACAGAAGATCATTGGGCATTCGATGCGATTCTTGAGATGCAAAAAAAGTTAATTATTACAGGGTATGAAAATCAAACATTTCTTCCTGAAAATCATATTCAGAGACAACATGTTGCAGCAATGTTAGGTCGTACTCTTAAATTGGAAAAGAAAAAAGCAATTTCTCCTTTTTATGATGTATCGATGGAATCGCCCTATTTTTACGATATTGTTAGAACGCAACAAGCGGGGATTTTTAAAGGAAACGAACATCGATTTGGACCCTATGAATCATTAACACGTGGACAAATGGCTAAAATACTGGTAGAAACGTTTAATTTACCCAAATCAATGTCACATCCATTTCCAGATGTGACAGAAGTACATTGGGCACATGAATATGTCGCAACTCTTTATCAAGAAGGGATTACAACGGGTTCAAACGGTCAATTTAAACCAGAAGATCCAGTAACAAGAGCAGAATTTGCTGTATTTATTCATCGTGTAATGAAGTAGAAAATAAAGGATAAAACGCCAAAGATGATTGAGAGTAAATTATCTTTGGCGTTTTATTTTAAAAAGTAGATTGATAAGGTAAGGGGGCATTTCGAGCAAAGTATACTGAGTTACGTTAACGTGACGATATATTAGTGTTAACGATCATTTAGTTTGATCCGATTGATAATGAACCTACCCTTTGTACGATTTTTTAGATGGGATTTCGGCAGACATTCCCCTTTTGGTTATGCTAAACTACTAATAGGGAACTAGAACCCGAAGTCAAAAATAGTTAGGAGACTGGGAATGAACGGATTATTTAAAAAGGTGATTCCATTTTTGTTGCTTTTGCTTCTTTTACCGACCGGGATGCAAGTAAAAGCTGCAGATGATATTACAGGGCACCATCATGAAGAACCTTTAAAAAGATTAATCGATGAAGGGCATATGAAGGGGTATGGAAATGGGATTTACAAGCCAAACGATCCTTTAACACGTGGTCAATTCTCGGCAATTATTAGTCGAGCATTGCATTTAGAACTTCCAGAAGAAGGTTATGGTTTCACAGACGTAACGGAAGAAACTGGTGTTTTAAATGAAATCTTAGCTGCAGCTGGTGCGGAGCTTATTACGGGATATAAGGATGGTACGTTTCGACCAAATGAAAAAATTAGTAGACAGCATATGGCGGCGATTATTGATCGCGCAATTGGTTACTTAGAACTTGAAGCTCGAACAAGTAATATTACATTTAAAGATCAATCTTCTATACTTTATTTAAAAGAAGTAAAAAATGCAGTTGCTTATGGCATTATTAAAGGATCTACGAGAGAAGATGGTGTATACTTTCGACCAAATGATAATGCAACACGTGGAGATGCAGCGGCAGTGATTGTGAGATTACTAGATGCATTCGAGAGTGAAGAGGAAGTGCCTCCGACTGAAGGCGAAAAACCAGAACTATTATTTAGTACAGCGGTTATTCAAGCAGATGGCAGTACAAAAACAGTTAAGAATTTTGAAACATATCAAGCAGCGCTTGCAGAACTAAAAGGGGGACAAGTTATTCAATATGGTCAAACAATTATTAATATGCCAAGTGGAATTGTAGTAACAAAGCCAACGACGGCAAGTAGTTTAACAAATATTTATACAACACCTGAATTAAAAACGGCAAATACTTATGTTTCTGCGGATACAGAATTAGAGTTTGTTAGTTCAACTGATAAATATGTAGAAGTTAAATTAGCTGGGAAAAAGGGATATATTAAACATGAGAATAGTATATTACTGCCGTGGAATGCTGTAAAAGAGCGTTCTTATTATCAGGCAGTTGGTGGTGAATTAGCACATTATATTTATTTCCATGGTCAAAAAAAATATGTCTCCTATATAGCTGGAAAAGCACCGGCATTTATGAAAGCTAATGTGAAGTATTATAGTTGGGATGGTATTAACTTTACAGGAGGCAATCAAAATGCGGTAGCTTATCAGTATTTCCAATATCTCCCGGCAAGAACAACGAGTCAATATTCGGCAGAGGAAATTGATCGTTATGTCGTCAATATGCTAAAAGATTTGGAAAGTAAATCGCATTTAAATCCAATTTATAAAGATGCCACGCAAAAAAGTAAATTAATTGGTATCGGAAAATATTTAAAAGAAGTAGAAAAAAATCATAAAATTAACGCGCTTCATATTTTAGCATTAGCACAGCATGAAAGTGCATATGGGTTAAGTGCAAGAGCACAAGAATACAATAATTTATTCGGTTTAAAAGTCTACGATGATCGTCCAGTAGCCGAATATTTTAAAACAATTGAAGAGAATATTGATGAGCTTATTAATTCGTACTGGAATAAAAATTATATTCCACCAACAGCACCGTATGCAAACGGAGCGGTTTTCGGAAATAAAGCGATTGGTTTTAACATGAAATACGCGTCAGATCCATATTGGGGTGCGAAAGCAGCAGGACATTTCTATCGTATCGATAAAGCGATGGGGGGAAAAGAATTAGCGAACCCATATAAAATTGGAATGACGACAACAACAGGTTTAAATGTAAGAAAAGCGGCCAATACAAGTCAGCCAGCGGCTTATACGTATAAAAATGCATCTATGCCAGTCGTAATTCTTTCAGAAGCTTCTCCAAAACCATGGTTGAAAATTGTTTCAGACTCAGTCATATACGACGAACTATACGTTTCAGGTGACTATATAAGAGAAATTCCGATTGTAAAATAGGAATGATTGTTTAACGAAAAAAGAGGCTGTCTGGAAAGTCTAAGGGACTTTCTGGACAACCTCTTTTTAGTATACTTCTGTACTTAAATAGTTCACCGCGACTTTTAAATTGCCATTTGCTTTACGTAGTTCATCCATTAATTGCTTATCATTTACGTCAGGTTTATTTTGGATAACGTATTGAAGTTGAATCATTGTTCCTTGGTTAGATGTTTCAATTGAGCGTAATGCAAAAAACGCTAAATGCTCATTTAAAATTGCATCAAAAACAGCCTCATCATGCAAGTTTTCGGGAACAGTTAATGTTAAACGCTTCTTTAATTGGGCGGTTTGCCCAAAATTGGTTGCATAAAGAAAAAAGATAATACCAATCAATGTTACCGTAAATAAAATTGCTACAATATAAAAACCAAGGCCGCATGTAATTCCAGCTGCCATACCAAAGAAGATAAAGGCAATATCTTTTGGATCGCTCATTGCACTTCTAAAACGAATAATTGAAAATGCACCAACTAATCCAAAGGCTACCGCAATATTATTACCAATGACAATCATAATCACAGAGACAACGACACCCATAATAATAATTGTTTGTACAAAAGACTGGGAGTAGCGAGCTCCAGTATGAGTTATTCTATAAGTAATTGCAATGGCTAATGTTAATATAAAACTTAGAAAAATGGCTGCAAAAGCTTCGAGAATCGTTACACGACTTGTAACATCTGCAAGCTGTTGCAAGTCATTAAAGAAACTTGTCATGATAATACCTCACTTGTAATCGGTGGTGGAAGAGAACCTATCTCTTCAAGCAAATCAATACTTGTACAAAACTTAGAAAAACCTTGTCTTGTAAAATTAAATTCGCTTAATATGCGACTCAACCAAAAGGGGACGCTATTGGATACTTTTACTTCTAAAATGACTAAGTTTTGGTCAAGGAAGTGGAATCCTTCAGGTCCATTTTCAATTGATAAATCATCTACTCTACACATTAAGTTATAATCGAATGTCACACGTAAATCTTGTTCGTTTTCCCTTATTCCAGACAATGCCTGTCGATCATAGCTTACGACAGTGGTAGGTTTCAATGCATATAAATCTTTAAAGTGGAGTGCTTCGCGCAAAATTTGTGGATTTGAAGCATTAGAAGTTATAATTAAATCTTCATTATAAGGTTCAGCGAGTACACGATATGCATCTTTTAGTGGGAGAATAGATCTTCTTTTATTAACGACATTTTTAAATTTTTGTTTAACCTCAATAAATGAATGATCGTTAAGATTTACATTGTCATAAACTCTTAATCGTAGTTTTTGCCTAAACTGAAGTTTATTTACTGTTTCATTGTAAATTTTTTTATCATCGGACTCATAATAAAGAGAAACAATATTATACTTACCTTCAGGATCTCCATAAGTATCGAAAGTCATGTAAGGCAAAATGGCTTTCCGAAGGTCATTATATTCAGCTTGCGTTAATAAGTATTTCAGTTCATAACGTTTGAAGATTTCCTGTGCTATGAATATCACGCCTTTCTATCTCAAAGTTATAAGCAAATTTAGCTTTGTAAGTTATTCACCTATCTAATATAGTATACTATAGATAGAAGTACTTTTGGCTTTCAAGGGAGGAAAAATGAGAAAAACAATTTATTTACCAATTATTTTGAGTATCTTATTATTATCCTGGGGTGGATTTTATTATATTGCGGAAAAAGAGGCGAAGTTAGATCCGATGATAGAAAGTATAATAAAAGAAAATTATGGCACTAAAAATATTTCTAAACGACTTATAACATCCATAGAAACTTTAGATTTATCAAATCAAAATTTGACGTCTATTGAAGGGCTTCAATATTTTATAAACTTAAAAGAACTTAATTTAAGTGGAAATTTATTGACAGATGTAACGCAATTAGAAGGATTAGAGAAATTAACTAAAATAGATTTGAGTTTTAATCAGTTGACGCATTTAGAGCTATCGAGTAAAGAGCTAAAAACATTAGACTTAGAGGCGAATCGCGTCGTAACAATTGACTTTATTGCGAATTTACCACTTTTACAAAATTTAAACTTACGAGCAAATCAAGTGGTTGACTTAAAACCACTTCAAACGTTAAATAACTTAACGAAACTAAATATAAGAGGTAATCAAGTTAAGTCATTAGAACCTTTGGGAAACATAACAACATTAATGGATTTAAATGCGCGAAATAATCAGATTCGTTCTATTGAACCGATTGTTGATTTGCCGCTTGAGAAAAGGGTTTATTTAACAGGAAATGATATTAGTGATTTAAATTTATTGGAAAATCGCTTAACTTCATTTGATGACTATGATTTTAAAATACCTATTCCAGTACCAGAATTCCGAGTGCCGAGTGGTATCTACACCGAACCATTTGAATTGGAATTAAGAACGGCTAAGCGCCACCAAATTTATTATACATTAGATGGTTCGATGCCAAACTTACAATCTTATCAATATGAAGAGGAAACGATTAAAATATCCGAAGAGATGATGTTTGAGCAGCCAATTAATGCAAATCATAAAACGTCCCCATTAAGAGAAGGTTTTTCGTTTGAATCGAAAGATATAAAGAAAGCTATTACGGTAACAGCGGCTTCTTATATAGAAGGAGTTTTTAGTGAACCTGTATCACAAACATATATTTTGGATGATTCATTATTTGCGAATGGTTTACCAGTTATTTCATTAATTGTTCAGCCCAAAGACTTTTTTGACGATGATAATGGTATTTATGTGCCCGGAAATATGTTCGAAGAAGGGTATAATCGAACAGGAAATTATTATCAAAAAGGTCGAAAATATGAAAAAGAAGGTTCAATTGAATATTTTAATGAAAATGGTGAGCTAAGTTTTAGACAAAATATAGGAATTCGTATTAATGGTTCTTATACGAGAATGTTACCCCAAAAAAGTTTAAGAATTTATCCAAGAAGTGATTACGGCCAAAGTAGAATTTATTCGAAAATCTTTGACGATATTCCATATCATGAGTTTAATCAACTCGTGTTACGCAGTTCGGGAAATGATAATAACTCTACAATGCTTCGGGATGGGTTAATGCATGAGTTAGTGAAAGACCGCGGGATGGATGTACAAGCTTATCAGCCTGCGATTGTGCTGTTGAATGGTGAATATTGGGGAATACACAATATACGTGAGAAGTTTAAAGAAGAATATATTGACATTAAGTATAATGTAAAAGAAAAAGATTTAGTGATGATGACTGTATTTAATAATTTTGGATTAGGGTTCGACATGGATGTAGGGAAAGAAAAAGATCGCTTGCATTATGAAGAGATGTTGGATTATATCCGTTTAAATGATATGACGGATACAGAGCATGTTGCATATGTAAATACGCAAATGGATATTGAGAATTATTTAGAATACGTTGCTTATCAAGTGTATTATGGAAATACCGATTCATTTTATAATAATATGACGATGTGGCGAAAACGTTCGGATTTTGTACCTAACGCTCCTTTAGGACATGATGGCAGGTGGCGTTGGATGCTGTTTGACTTAGATTTTGGAATGGGTTATGGACTAGCTGCTGGCCTAGAAGGTGATCCATTCACATATAATATGTTGGCTTCTATGATGAGTGATGATGAGTCTGTGGAATTATTTAGACAATTGATGAGTAACAAAGATTTAAAAGATCAATTTACCAAAAAGATGATGACTTTATTAAATGAGAATTTTAAGCCAGATATCATCCATGCAAAAATAGATGAACTTGCAAATAGGATTGAAGGAGAAATGCCACGTTCAATTCAGCGATGGGAAAATATTGAATCTATGGACGTATGGAAAGAAAATATTAAACAGTTACATCGCTTTGCAGAAGAAAGACCGGAAATTATTCGAAACCATTTGAAAGAAACATTTGGCTATACAGAAAATGAGTTAGGCGAATTAGAATGAAAAAAGAGCGTTCGAGAAAATAATTAGATTTTCTCGAACCGCTCTTTTTATTATTGTACTGAATAATATTGAAGTAGACCTTGATAGATTGCTTCTGCAAAAACATCAGGATTCTTTTTCAGTTTTTCAGCATCTTGTTTATTTGTCATAAAACCTAGCTCAACAAGAACTGATGCAACATTATTATTTTTAATCACATAGAATCCAGTATTTTTGACACCACGATCTGTCATGTTGGCCATATTCACAATATTATTTTGAATATATTGAGCAAGTAGACGGCTTTCATCTCCATTAGGATTACCTGAAGTATCATAAAAAACTTCGGTTCCATTCGCACTTGGCGAGAAAGAGTTACCATGTATTGAGACGAATGTTTCTGCATAATGCTTTTTAGCAAAGTCTGTTCGATCTTTTAAACTAGGGAATGTATCACCAGTTCGTGTCATTAAAACTTTTGCACCGGCATTTTTCAGTTTTGCTTCGACCCGTTTTGACACGTCTAATGTTAAATTCTTTTCAATAATCCCGTTTCCAGAAGCACCAGGATCGGTACCTCCATGTCCTGCATCGATAACGATAATACGATCTTGTAAAGGACTAGAAGATTGATTTAGTAATTTTAAATAAGACTTATGGACATATCCTGTTTTTCCGTTAAAGTTAATCGTTGCCCAATAACCATTTAAAGCATTCACTTCTATTTTTTGATTACGTTTTAGCTCACCGATTTTAGGGTGTTGATCACCGGCTCCTGATCTAACGTTTAAACTAGTAGCAGTTACTTTACCAATTAATTTACCAGAGCTAGGATTACCACCAGGTGTAGAAGTATTTACCTTTTCAGTAAAACTTGCGTTAATATAACCCGGTATACCATCGTTAACAATGAGCAACCAGCCACTTTTTTCACCGTAAACTTCGACGACTTCATTATGACTTAATGTACCGATTTTAGCACCGTTAGCAGATGGGGATGTACGAACATTCAGCGTATCATTTCCTGTTACGATTTTAACTAAAGAAGTAGGATTTCCAATAGGTTTAGAATCTACGTCCAAAAGATCAACATATTGACTTGCTTTTGAAACATATGCTGGTCTGTTATAGTATTTAATTTCAAACCAGTTTTCGTGAACTTTTAGAATTTCAAATGTATCGCTCTTCTGTAGCTTCCCTACGACTTTTCCAGTGCTTGTTGAAGGTGCTGTACGTATGTTTAAATCATTTACTTTTGCTTGACCTTTAGCAATCACAGTCGGTTGTAGATTTGATACGGAAAGCTTAAATTGCTGATCCATAGCACGTGCTACAAATAATGCAAATTGACCTCGTGTTAACTGACTGGCAGCATTAAAAGAGCCGTTGCTCCCATGGGAAACTCCTGCATAATAAAGTGCATTTATATCAGCAGCGTATAAATCTGTTCTAGACACATCGTTAAAGTATAAAGGATTTGTATGCGTAATGGGCTCTTTAAAATTAAAAGCAACTGCAAGTGCATGTGCTAATTCAGCACGTGTTACATATGTAGAAGGCTTTATAGAACCGTCAGCAGCTTGTTTGAAGTAACCGAGTGAAACTGCTTTACTAAGATAAGCATATGTTTCTGTCCCTGGTTGAACATCTTTAAGTTGAATATTACCTGCATGATGATTTTCGTTTCCAGTGGCTTCGATAAGCATTTTAGCAGCTTGGAATTTTGTAATATTATTAGCTGGTTTAAAATGTTGTTTGCCATTTACATCATAACCTTTAATAATTCCCAGGTTTGCAATGTAGTTGACTTCCTTAAAATACTCATCCTGTGAATTGACGTCAGAAAAAAGAATATTAGCTTTTGCTTGTAATGGGGCAGTTAAAAGAAGAGTTGCCATTACTGAAAAAGCGATCAATCGTAGTAATCTCATTACTTCCTCCTTAAGATTGTAATTTAGGTTAAGTTTACCAATTAAAAATTAGGAAAGCATGTGTAGTTGTACCTAATCCTTTTTATTTTAAAAAAAGGAGTCCCTTTAATGGACCCCTTCTCGTTGATGTTGTATAGATTTATTTAATTCTATCTAAGAATGTTTGGAATTGTGCTTTCGTTACATAATCATCAACACCAAAGTTTCCATCTGCATAACCAGTTGTGATTTCGTTATGCGCTAAAATTTCAATATATTCTTTTGCCCAATGATCATTTGACACGTCTTTAAATGAAGAATCAGATGTACCTTGTAATTCGAAAGATTCAACAAGAACTTTTGCAAGTTGTGCACGTGTTAAGTTTCCTTCTGGCATAAATGAACCGTTGCTTCCAGTGAAAATCCCAGCTTCTGCAACTGCAGCAATTGAAGAGATTTCAGGATGATCGTTTGGAACATCTTTAAATACTGACTCACTTTGCTCTGTAGCTAGTCCAAGTTCATTTGTCAGCGCTACTGCAATATCAACTCTTGTCGGATAAAGCTCTTTATTAGGTTTAACTTCTGGTGCAGGTGCAGCTGGTTGTGTTGTGAAATCTTTCACACGCCTAGCGCCTAAATAACGTGAACCCCAGTAGTACGGATCATTAATTGAAGAAATCATAACTCCACGACTTGTTGATGCATGGATGAAATTGTTACTTCCAATATAGATTCCTACATGAGAAACGCCTCTTCCCATTGTATTGAAAAACACTAAATCTCCATTTTGTAAATTACTTTTTGCAACAGCTTTACCTGTATTATATTGTTGCCCTGTAGTTCGTGGAATTGAAATTCCATTTTCTTTAAATACAGCTTGTGTATAAGCTGAGCAGTCAATTCCATTTCGTGTTGTACCACCTAGTTTATAAGGAACACCTAAATATGTACGGGCGGAACTAAGTAAAGAATCAAAACTATTCGCTGAAGCTGTCGATGTTCCAACGCCCGTCGTTGAAATTACAAGACATGCCAAAAATACAAGTAAAAAACGTTTCATCTCGTTCTCAATTTCCCCTTTCAAATCAACATCATGTTTTTTCTGTCTTTTTTAATCTAAAGTTATCTTAGCACACTTAAACATTAAATTAGATTACAGTTATATTACATGTGGGTAACAATTGGAATATTTATTGTAGTGAATGTAATAAGATATAGCTTTGCCCCCGTTATATTTAAGCTGTAAACGTTATACCTATAGCGTTTATTAGTAAAAGGAAAGAAGAAGGATTCTTGTAATCTAATAATTAGAGTGATTTTTTCCATGCTGGAAGTATCTTGCTAGAAGGACTGAAAAATACTAAACTAAGAGAAAACCTTCAGAAAAGAGTGCTAAAATGAGAAAATTACGTTCGAAACTATTAGCTGGTTCACTTGCTTTTCTTTTATTATTGCCAGTAGGACAAGCGGCAGCTAATAATTTTACAGTCACACCCGGAGTAGATTATAAAAAAGGAGCTGCTATTTGGAATGGTCAACCGCAATCCATCCATAGTGTTGAGGTCGATATTGGAAGACCGGATGTGTCAGTTCAGGCGATTATTCCAGACCCGTTACAAGAATTGAGACCATTAACTTATATTTTAAATAAGGCTTCTACGCAACAAATGCATGCCGTTGCAGGTGTTAATGCTTCTTTCTTTCACACAACAGGTAAAAATGCGAAATCACCTGCTTATTTATTAGCTGCTAATAATAAAGTAAATACATATGGCGTTATTTCTACAGGAAATGATGAATATATGAGTGTACCTTCAGCATTTGGTGTTGATAAAAATGGTCGAGGACAGATTGGGAAATTTGGCTATGAAGCTTCTATTAAAGTAGGAGACGAGGCATATAAAATATCCTCAATCAATAAAGAACGGGGAAGTTCAGAGGTTATCTTGTATACTCCTTCCTATAGCTTTGAAACAACAAGGACCAATGAAATCGGGATGGAAATTTCCTTGGATAATTTATCGACTTCCATCGAAGAAGGCTATGAACTAGGAACAGAGGTAACTGCGACAGTAAGTAAAATTGCAACATATAGTCAAGGTGGAAATAGTGTGATACCTAAAAAGGGAGCAGTTATTTCTATTCAAGGGGGTACACAAGCTGCAGCATTTTCAAACGTTAAAGAAGGAGATAAAATTACACTTTCAATTGATTTAACAAATCCGTGGAAAAGTGCGGAGTATGTATTAGCAAGTGGTCCATTGCTAGTTCAAAACGGTAAGGTGGATATGACAATTAACCCGAATAGTAGCCGAGCAAAAACACGCCATCCAAGAACGGCAGTCGCAGTAAATAAAGATAGAACTAAAGTATTTTTAGTAACTGTGGATGGTCGTAAGACGAATAGTAGGGGAATGACACTATCCGAGTTTTCGAATTATCTCGTTTCGATTGGTGCACATGATGCGCTTAATTTAGATGGCGGCGGCTCAACGACAATGGCAGTTCAAAAGCCAGGTCAATCATTCCCAGGAGTTATGAACTCTCCATCTGGAAATTTTGAAAGGTATATTTCAGCGGTACTTGGTGCTGTGACTTATCCGGAATATCAACGCGAAGGCGTACAGTGGTTAAATTCATTTGAAAACAAAGCTCAGTGGAAAAGTTCATCAGCTAATGCCCAAACCGAACTTCGTTTTGATGGGGAAAAATCGCCATTGAAAGACGGTCAAACAAGTTTAACATTAACTTATGATTTCACTAAGAATCTAACAGGCACATCTGCTTCCTATGCCGTTGCAAACCCAGCACTTCCAATGGCAGGAAAACCTACTGCACTTGGCCTATGGGTATATGGTGACGGTGCTGGACATTGGTTACGGGGAACAATTGTTGACCGAAACGGTAAGGAACATACAATTGACTTTACGAAAGAGAGTGGTTTAACCTGGAAAGGTTGGAAATATGTGAAAGCGCCTATCCCAACAGCTGCCGAAGGACCAATTTGGTTAAAACAAATTTATGTAGTCGAAACTGCAAGTCATAAGAAAAATAAAGGCTCAATTTATTTTGATCGTTTATTAGCGGAATATGGAACTACGCATCAAGAACAACCGTTTAATGATGTCCCGTTATCGTACTGGGCAATTGATGAAGTTCAAAATGCAGTTGAAAAAGAATGGATTAATGGTTATCCAAATGGTACATTTGGTCCAGGGAATTACTTGACACGTGCACATGCGGCAGTTCTTTTAACGCGTGCTTTAAACTTACCAATTCCTTCCACAACATCAAATTTATTTGAGGATGTTTCTGAGAAACATATTTATGCTAAAGAAATTGCGGCGATTCAAAAAGCAGGAATTATGTCCGGTAAAGAAAATGGACGATTCGATCCCGATGCTCCTTTAACACGTGCTCAAATGGCTAAAATTTTAGTTGCGGCTTATAAATTGGACAGTAAAGGAGAGGTAGTTCCACCATTACTTGATGTAAATGAAGGGTTTTGGGCTTATGATGATATTCAAATTTTGCAAGAAAATCATGTGACAATTGTTTCTGATCACAGATATAGACCGAATGAATTTGTAAATCGTGCTCAATTTGCCACATTTATGACTCGTGCGCATCGATAATTATTGCATTAAAGCCTATAGTTACAGTTAATTTAAGAAGTAAGAAGCTTAGGTGCGAAGTGAAAAACTCGCACCTAGCTATAAGGGGGTAGTGAATTTATCCCTTATTTGAAAAGAAGGAAGTCTTTGTCATTTCAACATTAATCTTCATTTGGCAAAACTCCCAACTCTATAGCGTCGATTTGGATTGGATGTCGTGGATTTTTAAGCAACCTAAAAAATCTGTATGTAATCGCGCTGAGTTGTAATTGATAATTGGGAAAAAGTAATCCCCGTATAAAATTTAAAAGTGATTCAGTGTGTTTTATGCCTTCTTTTAAAGAAGTTTATGTTATAATAGTTCACTATGAGAATCGTTATAAAAAAGGAAGAAATTTAATGAGAATAGGCATCGTTGGAAACTATGGCAATAATAATAATGGGGATGAAGCAATCTTGGCTGGAATTATTGAGCAGGTAACTGATCAATATGAAATTGAAGCCAGGGATATCGTTGTGTTTAGTAATAACCCCCCCCAAACATCGAATCGCTTTGGTGTAGAATCAGCCCCACTATACTATAAACGTTCTTCCGCTATCATGACGGCAATTGAAACGATACGTAAAAATTCTTCAATTGTGCGAACGCTTGATATGCTTATTATTGGTGGCGGGGGTATTTTAATGGACTTCTATAACCGAGAAGCACAGCTTTTTGGTTCGTATGGCTATATGGCGAAGCGCAGTAGAGTTCCATATATCATTTATGGATGTGGTGCGGGACCGATTACATCAACCATGGGGAAGTTCTTTATTAGAAAATTGGTGAATCACGCAGATAGTGCATCTGTCCGCGATCCAAAATCTAGAGATTTATTGAAAAAAATAGGTGTTCGCCGAGAAGTGAAAATTGTCGGTGATCCATCTTTTGCATTGCCTTCTTTCCCAAAGAAGAAGTCTGAAGATCGGATTCGTCGAATTGGTGTAACGGTAGTACCCTATTATAATTTGGCATATTGGCCTGAAGCAAACGATATTAAATATGAGAACTATGTACAGGGCATGGCAGAGAATCTTGACGCGCTTTTAGAAGCTAAAGATGTACGGATTAATCTTTTCTCGACAAAGTTTCCACATGATGTGGACGTTACGATAGATGTATACAATCGAATGAAAAACCGAGATCATGTAACGGTGAATAGAGATAATCTATCCCCGGAAGAAATTATTCGAATTAGTGCTGAACAGGATTTATTAATCGGTACGAGGTTGCATTCTGTTTATCTTGCGGTCAATGCCGAAACACCCGTAATGGCCATTTCATATCATCATAAAGTTGCGGATTTTATGGATATGAAAAATATGGGGAACCGTACGATTCAAATTGAGGATTTAATTGTGAAAAATAATTCTATACTCGATATTGTTTCTGCAATGGACGAAACTTGGCCGGAAAAATTAGCAGAAGCCAAAACTTTAGCGTATGAAATGAGTGAGCTTGCTAAACTTGGTACGAGGCAGTTTATTAAAAAGAAGTAACAAAAATATCATTTCAGAGTAGAAAAATGGAGGAGTAATTTTATGAACTTATTTTCATTCTTTAAGAAAACCGAAAAAACTGGTAAAGAAAGTGCAATAGATTCAACAGAAATTATGAATACAGCGAATGCATCATCAAGCACCGAAGCAGTTGAAACTAAACTATCTTATCATCCATCATGGAATGTTCCACAAGAACAAGAATATGTATTTCGTTTTCTAGCAAATGAACTAGAACCTTTAAAACCAAATCAGATTTCATTGTCAGGAATTGAAATAGATGCTGATCCTGCAACGGATGGCTGGCTTGTAAAAGCATTTTTCCGCTCATCATTAGATCAAACAATTCAAATGGAAGAAGCGGAGTTACTCTTATTAGATGAAAACGAAGAAGTACTTGCAGCGCAACAATTTGATTTGAGTGAATTAGGTGATATACCTGGAAGAAGTGCAAGACCTTGGATATTTGTTTTTGATAAAGAAAATATTACTGCTGAAGAATTACCGAAAGAAAACTGGAAACTTGCGTTTAACGTTCAATCTATGATGCCACATCGACTCGATTTAGCAGCTTCATGGGAGGAAGGGCTAGCAGAAGAGCAAAAGAAAATGCTTGCTGAAACGGCAGAAAATTTACCGAAGCTAAATCCTCGTGAAATGAACATTACTGGTTTTCAAGTGAAAGCAGAGGAGGACGGTAGTATCGCAGCTTCTGTCTTTATTCGAAATGGTTATAGTAAAGAAATTAATATTGAACAATTACCGCTGGAAATCATCGATGCAAATCAAGATGTTGTGGCACGCGGCACGTTCCAATTAGAAGATTTCTCGGTGAAAGCAAATACAACAAAACCGTGGACATTTATTTTCCCGAAATCATTGGTACAGAAGGAAAATGCTGACTTCTCACGTTGGGTAGCAAAAATCGTCCAATAATATAAGAAACTGCTAAAGATAGGTGAAAACCAAATCTTTGGCAGTTTTTTTGTGGAGCAGAACTTTTTTAGTTCTAGTGCGATTATATAAAGTAAAGTGCGAAGGATTGCCTAAGGTTCGGGTGTAATTGCCTAAAGTATTAGCGTTATTGCCTAAAGTAAAGTATTAATTGCCTAAAGTACGAAGGATTGCCTAAGGTTCGGGTGTAATTGCCTAAAGTTCACGCGTAATTGCCTAAAGTAAAGCACGACTTCCCTAAAGTTCAACCTTCACAACACTCTCACTAAATCTCCCAAATAAAAAAGCCTTAGAAAGTCATTATATAGACTTTCTAAGGATTCTATTGATTACATCGCATATAATCGTTTAAAACTATCAAAATGTTTTTTCCAATAACTTTCCGATAGACTCGAAACTTGTACACGGTCTCCGCCGGCATGGATGAATTTATTGTTACCGATGTAAATGCCTGCATGTGAAATGCCAGACGTGTATGTATTTGAGAAAAATACGATATCGCCAACTTGCGGCGTGTCTACTTCATAAGACCTGGCATGGAATCCGACTGTATTTGTACGAGGGACATCGACACCGTTTTTACTGTAAGCATAATAAAGGAATCCGCTGCAATCAAAGCCGTTTGGTGAAGATCCGCCCCATACATAAGGCGTTCCTTGTAAAGACATTGCTAGATTGACAATATTATTGACTTTTTCACTATTTGACGTAGTTGGCGGTGTTGAAACGACTGGTGGTGTCGGTTTTGATTCAACGACTCTGTTTTCAATTTTTAAAACTTGTCCGACGTAAATCATATGTGATTTTATATTGTTCCAGTTTTGTAATTGTGTGACTGTAATGCCATGTCTATGGGCAATGCCAGATAAAGTATCTCCTTTAACAACTGTATACGAACCTGTTGGCGCATTTGGTGCTGGTGTAGACGGCGTTGCAGGTGTTGAAGGTACTGAAGGTGTTGTCGTTGCTGGCGGTGTGCCGTTTATTTGTAATGTTTGCCCAGCAAAAATTAAGTGCCCTGTAATATTGTTTAAACGTTGAATTGCGCCGACTGTTGTTTGATGTTGCTGGGCAATTTTGGATAATGTGTCGCCAGATTTAACAGTATACGTGACATTCATCGACGAAGGTGGTGCACTTGGTTTTGTTGTATTTGGTGCACTTGGTTTTGATTCTGCTTGCGTAGTAGATCCATTAAGCTTTAACACTTGTTTTGGATAAATTGTATCTGACGTTAAGTTGTTCCATTTCTTTAAATCGGAAACTGATACTTGATTGTTAGAAGCAATTTTCCAAAGCGAATCACCATTTTGCACTGTGTAAGATGTGCTAGCTTCTGCATCGCCTGTGCCAACGAACAAAGCGAGAGAACTTGTCGCAACTACTGAAAAAGCGATTTTTTTCATTTAACATGCTCCTTTATTATGATTGTACGAAACAATTCAATACTATTTTCTATTATAGGTGATTGGAATTGACAATGAAACAGAAAATTTAAAAATGTTTCGACGGCAATTCATAATTGGTTATATTAACCAGTTTATCATATAAATGAATGATGAGTTGATATTCATTTGAAGATTTGGTGGCATATGAGAAAAGGAGAATTATTTCAAATCAGTTAAGTTTTTCGTTATGATAACGATGATGATAGAAGGGAGTTTGACAGATGAAGCGACTTAGACTTAAGATGATTCGAAATAATTTAAAAGAAATTCCTGAGAACTCGTTGCCAGCAGGCTTTCGTTTTCGATTTTTTGAAAAAGGCGATGAGAAAACATGGGCGCGTATTGAAACGAAAGTCGATGAATTTGACAATGAAGATGCTGCATTAGAGCGTTTTAACGCAGAATTTGGCGACTATATTGAAGAGATGACTGAACGATGTCTCTTTATTGAAAATGAACACGGGGAAGCGATTGCGACAACGACAGCATGGTACGGAGATTTACGCGGAAAAGTAGAAGGGCGTATTCATTGGGTCGGCGTAATTCCTGAATATCAAGGGCGAGGACTTGCGAAACCTTTATTAAGTGAAGCGATGAAAACCTTAAAAAAGTATCATGAAACGGCTTACTTAACTTCACAAACGACGAGCTATCAGGCTATTAATATGTATTTGAATTATGGATTTGAGCCATATTTAGTAACACCTACTTGCGAAGAAGCTTGGACATTAATGGAAGAAACTTTAAAACGCAAAATACTTGAGTAAATGGAGAGAAATTTCATGATTAAAGCAGTGATATTTGATTTCGATGGACTCATATTAGATACGGAAACAGCTTGGTACGAAGCTTATAAAAAAGTATTATGGGAAGAATATCAATTTGATTTACCACTTGAAAAATTTGTTCAAGCTGTTGGTTCAAGTAATGGGGTGCTCGTTACTTATTTAAATCAAGCAATCGGAACCGAATTGAATTTGGAAGAGGTTCAAGCACAGACGAGTGTTCTTCATACAGAGGCGGTCAAAAATTTAGATGCGCGTCCAGGTGTCGTAGATTATTTAAGAGAAGCGAAAGAAAAGAATTTGGCGATTGCATTGGCAACTAGTTCTTCTAGAAATTGGGTGGAACATCATTTGGGTCAGTTACAATTACTACCATATTTTGATCATTTAATTACAAGAGATGATGTGGAACAAGTGAAACCAGCGCCAGATTTGTTTTTGAAAGCAATCGAAACGTTAAATGTAGCACCAGAAGAAGCAGTGGTCTTTGAAGATTCTTTGAATGGTTTAATCGCCGCAAGGGAAGTGGGCATCCCGACTGTCATTATTCCAAATCCAGTGACAGCTAGTTTACCTTTTGAAACTCATCAGCTGAAAATGTCTTCAATGGAAGAGATGACTTTAGCCGATGTGATTAATTCCATGAGCAAATTATAAAAAAGAAAGCCATCTAGAAATAAAATGGTCCCCAAGTCAAGGACAGATTAAAAAAAGAAGTTAAGCTACTAAGAG
>CANSAF010000023.1 GCA_947644645.1 uncultured Sporosarcina sp.
ATATAAAAGTAAAAATTTATTACCAGCCGGGATTTTTAAAGTAGTCGGTAATTTTCAAAAAGGCGATGTTGTGGAAGTATATGGGTTAAATGGGTTAATTGGTAAAGGGGAAGTTACTTATTCAGCAGAGGAATTAGCAAAAGCAATTGGAAAACGAACGGAAGAACAGACGAAACGCGTTCGTAAAGGGCAAGTGGAAGTCATTCACCGTGCAAAATGGGTCACAATATAAGGGGGCAATTTTAATGAGTAAATTAACGGTAGAAAATGAAGTGCAATTTAAAGGAAAACAAGCAAAAGCGATTACGTCTTTACTAGGAACGAAAACGACGGCAGAGAAAAACGAAGCATTGAAATTTATAGCAGAACAGCTATTAATAGACCATGAATATTTGATTAAAGAAAATGCTAAAGATATTGAGGCGGGGAAAAATAACGGTTTAACTGAAGAAGTACTCGACCGTATTTTATTGACGGAGGATCGTATTCAAGCAATGTCCGATGCCATTGGACAATTAATCGAATTGACGGATCCAGTGGGTGAAGTTTTTGAGTCAATTGAAAAGGAAAATGGGTTGTTAATTCAGAAGAAACGCGTACCAATTGGTGTCATAGGCATGATTTATGAAGCGCGCCCGAATGTGACGGTTGATGCGGCGACATTGTCGTTAAAAACAGGAAATGCAGCGATTTTAAGAGGGAGTTCTTCGGCAAAGTATTCGAACGAGGCACTCATTCAATCGATTCATACGGCCTTGGAGAAAAGTGCGATTCCTGTTGACGCTGTCCAATTAATCGAAGATACGAGTCGTGAAACTGCGAAAGAATTATTTAATTTGAATGAATACCTCGATGTATTAATTCCTAGAGGTGGGAAAAAGTTAATTGAAACGGTTATTAAAGAATCGACTGTGCCCGTGCTTGAAACAGGCGCCGGAAATTGTCATTTGTATATTGATGAAACGGCAGATTCAGAAATGGCAATTGATATTTTATTGAATGCTAAATTGCAACGTCCTTCAGTCTGTAATGCAGTTGAAACGATTTTATTGAATAAAAAATGGTGTGCAGAGTATGGTTCGAAAATTGTCGATGTTTTATTAGAAAAAGACGTCGTTATTCATGGAGATGCAGCAATTAGCAAGCTGTCAGAAAAAGTAAAAGCTGCGACAGAAGAAGATTGGTATACAGAATATTTAGGCCTTGAAGTGGCATTAAAAGTGGTTGAAGATGTGGCTGAAGCGATTCAACATATCGGAAAATATAGCACAGGACATTCTGAAGCAATTGTGACAAATGATACGGCATGTGCCGATAAATTTTTAAATGAAGTCGATGCTGCGGCAGTTTATCATAATGCTTCAACAAGATTTACGGATGGCTTCGAGTTCGGCTACGGTGCCGAAATCGGCATCAGTACACAAAAATTGCACGCAAGAGGACCGATGGGTTTACAAGCATTAACATCAAGTAAATTTGTTATTCAAGGAACAGGGCAAATTAGAAATTAAAGAGACGTTGGTGAGGGCGGTGTGAATTCGTAGTGTATTGCTGTGAACTCAAGCGCCATTGCTGTAAACTGGCGGAAGCGTTGTAAATTCGTTCCGCGTTGTTGTAAACTCGTAGCGCATTGCTGTAAACTCACGCGTTCTCAACAAAAATTTTAAAAAGCATTCAATAGGATCATTCCTTTTGAATGCTTTTCGTCATTTCAATGCTTTTTCAATTTGTGCAATCATTTCATCTCTATAAGTAGGGTCTACAAAATTATATTCTCCTAATACATGGCGATTTTCATCGATTAGATAGAAAAATGAGCCGTGGATTACTTGTGTTGAAGTCGCTGGTTTTTGGACGATTGTATTGAACTGTTCCCGGGCGAATTGTTCGATTTCTTGTTGTTGATAGCCTGTAAGAAAATTCCAGTTTGATAAATCATCCGTAAATTCTTGGATATAGTGACGCAGTGTTTCGGGTGTGTCAATTTCCGGATCAACAGAAAATGAAACAAATTGAATAGGTAAATCTTTCGCCATAATTTCGTCTCGTAAAATATCCATTTCAGCAGTCATTGGATCGCAAACAGTATCACAATTTGTGAAAATAAAATTGGCGACCCAAATTTTTCGGTCCAATTGCTCTGTCCCAAAGACTTCGTTATTTTGATTGGTGAAGGTGAAATCGGAAATTTTTTGTTCAGGCATTGCGTTTGAACTGCATCCAACTAGTAAGCAACTTGCCAATAAAAATAAAATAAGTCGTTTCCTCATGATTTTTCACCCTTTAATAATGGTATTTCGACTGTTAAAATTGTTCCTTCTTCGGGATGACTTGTAATGGAAAAATGTCCATTATGCAGTCGAGTAATTTCTTTCACAATCGATAAACCAAGACCCGTTCCGCCAGTTGTTCTTGTGCGGGCTTTATCTGTCCGGAAAAATCGCTGGCCAATCGCTGGTAAATCTTTTTCTTCAATTAAGATGCCAAAATTTTGAACTCGAACTTGTGCAAAATCTTTTTGTTTTTCTAAAGAAACATTGATTTCACTATTAGAAAATGAATACTTCAATGCATTATCAAGGATATTGTAAAAAATTTGCTCTAATCGTTTCGCATCCCCTAATACAATTAGCGATTCATCGATTTTTATTTGGAAAATAATATTTTTTTGCTGTTGATGAATTACAAATAAATCGAGCGTATCCATCAGTACTTGTGAAATGGCAAGCGGCTGTTTCGTCATTTGATTGAAACCTTCTTCTAAATGGGTTAAATCGACCAAATCGGTAATGATTTTATTTAGACGATTTGCTTCTTTTTCAATTGTTTCAATGTATTCATCTTTTTTCTCCGCCAAAGCATCTTGCTTTAAAGCCTCTGTATAGCCACGAATATAGGTCAACGGTGTTCGCAATTCATGAACAATATTTGAAATAAATTCCTTTTGCCGAATCTCTTGTTTTTCAAGGGATTCACTCATCATATTAAAGGTTTTCGCAACCTGACCGACTTCGTCATTGGAATGGACATCCACTATATGCCCATAATTTCCATCTGCAATTTCAATCGCTTGTTCTTCTAATTTCTTTAATGGATTAAATAAAGAGCGTAAAAGCAACCAAGTGATTGTCAATAAAAGGCAGAAAAACACAAGTCCAATGCCGATTAATAAAGGGATACTTTCTTTGAAAACATCTTGAATGGCAGCTAGTGGGACATAAATATAAATAAAACCGATTAATTGCTGATCGCCTTTAATTGGGAAAATCGCCCCTAAAATTTCGCGATGGAATTCTGTTACATAGCCTTTTTTAAGAACATATTGACCAGTTTCTAATGTGGCAAAATCCTCTTCACCTAGCAATGATTGTTTGTTGATTTGATAAGGAAAATACGATGATAATTCATTTAAATCATCGACGACAATGACTTCATATTCGGAAACGATATTATACCATTGGATTTTCTCGATAATTTCATCACTTAATTCCCCGTAATGGTAATGGGAAGCTGTTCTTTGTCCTTGATAAATAATCGATTTTTCAATCGTCGACAAATATAAATTCGAATAAAGAAAATGGATAAAGAAAAAAGAACATAAAATGGTAAATGCAATACTGGATAGCACTAGTAAAATAATTTTTTTGCTAAACGTCAAACGTCTCTTTTTCACATTACACCTCAAATCGATAACCAATGCCCCAAACGGTTTCAATAAAATGGCTATGCTCTCCTAATTTTAACCGCAACGTTTTAATATGTGTGTCAACAGTTCGTTCTGTACTTTGATGATGTTCACCCCAAATGAGTTCAAGTAATTGCACACGGGTGAAAACACGTCCAATATTTTCTACAAATAATTTTAATAGACCATATTCTTTTAAAGTGAGAGAT
The DNA here is from genome assembly GCA_947644645.1 of uncultured Sporosarcina sp. Taxonomy (GTDB): domain Bacteria; phylum Bacillota; class Bacilli; order Bacillales_A; family Planococcaceae; genus Sporosarcina. The sequence goes on from CANSAF010000023.1 coordinate 3,895, forward strand.
AAAGATACACCGTCAATTGTGGCGTGATAAGCGTCATGATCAAGAAAAATAGGACCGACTTGTAAAGTATTTACTTTGTCTCGTTTTTGATAAGTTCTGCGTAATACGGACTCAATACGTGCCAGTAATTCTTCCGGATGGAAGGGTTTGACGATATAATCATCGCCTCCTAATTTGAGACCATTCACTTTATCCCATTCATCGCCTTTTGCAGATAAGAAAATAATTGGTGCATCTGAAATGTTTTTAACTGTTTCCGCAAATTCAAACCCATCCATATAAGGCATCATTACATCGACAATGAATAAATCGGGTGATGTCTGACGCAGAAGAGAAAGGGCATGTGTTCCGTCAGTTGCTTCGATGACTTGGTATTGTTCTAATTGTAGGAAACTGCGAACGAGAGTCCTCATTTGACTTTCATCATCGATAATCATTACTGTATAATTACACATAAATAGTCCCTCATTTCGTCAGTAATTATAACGGTTAATTTTGAAATATGTGTGAAACTTCACAAAAACTTCTTAACCGCTCATTATGATTATACTGAAGACATTCAGATTACGAAATGAATTAGAAGTCGGAGGTAGAAAGATGAAGAAATTATGGATTATGATTTTATCAATCGGATTAATCGGTTTACTGTCAGCATGTGGGAAAAAGGAAGAACCTAAACCTGCGCCAGAAGTGTTACCAATTGAGGTCGAGTTAACTGTAACAGAAGCAGTTGCAATCGATGAAACTGTAGAAATGTCAACGCTTGTCACAATGGGTGATCGTAAATTAGATAATGCAAGTGAAGTTGTCTATGAAGTTTGGGAGGAAGGCAAAAAGTCTGATAGTGTGATGATTGATGCGGTGAATGAAGGAGAAGGAATTTATACAGCAGAAACATCATTTGCTGATGATGGACTTTTCAATATTCAAGTTCATGTGACTGCGGAAGCGCAACATTCTATGCCCGTGAAACAAGTAACTGTCGGTGAAGGCGGCGAATATGAAGAAGATGCTGGAGTTGGCGATTATCATACAGAAGGTTTCGCAATGCATTTCATGAAGCCTGAAAATATAGAAGCTGGTCAAGAAGAAGCTTTAACGGTTCATATTGAGTTAAATGAAGAACCTTTAGAAAACTTAAGTGTCGTTCGTTATGAAATTTGGCATGAAGGAAACCCAGATCAACATGATTGGGTTGATGCAAGTGAAAATGAAGCTGGTGAGTATAGCGGCGTTTATGAGTTTGCAGAAAAAGGAAAGTACACAATCGTTGTCCATGTTGAAGACGATGCAGATTTGCACGAACATGAAGAGCATGAAGTAGAAGTAAAATAAGCTATGATACGAGCTGCCCGGAAAGTTTGAAAATGACATTCTGGGTAGTTCTTTTTTTATTAATTAGAAAAAATGATTTTTAATTATCTTGAAATCGAGGCACTGAAAACTTTGTGTAAAGCGCTGAAAATTTGGTGTGAAGCACTGAAAGTTGGATGCCAGGCACTGAAAAACTCGCTCCGAGCACTGAAAATCACCGTTAAAGCACTGAATCTGTCTTAAAAAGACCAAAAAATAGATGAAAACCTTTATAATTTAATTAAAGAGAAGGGGAGATGTTAAAATGGCTGAACATTTATTTCATTTAAAAGCGAATTGGCCGGGTGGGCGAAATGATATTGGAATGATTGACGCGGGGCGACTGAAAACGGAGGTATCGATTCCACCTGAGATGGACGGGCCTGGCATTGGGACAAATCCAGACGAAATGTTGCTCGGAGCAGCCGCGACTTGCTATATTATTACACTGGCTGCGATGTTAGAGAGAAGCCGCATCGAAAAAACAGCGCTCACAATGGAATCTGTTGGCGTTGTCGATGTCACAAACGGTGTCATTACTTACAAAAAAATCATCCATAAACCGCATATTATTTTACCTGAAAATACAACAGAAAAAGAGATTGAGCGCGTTCAAAAACTTGCAGAAAAAGCAGAAACATCATGCATGATTAGTAGAGCGCTAAAAGGAAATGTGGAAATTAGGTTGGAAGTTACGATAGAAATAGCGGATTTATTGTAAAAAGAAAGGGGCTATCCAATAGCTTTGTTATTGGACAGCCTTCTTTTATTGATTCCATCCCATATAAACAAGTATAATCACCGTAATAACTACCGCAATATATCCCGGACAAATTTTCGGGAATTTCCTTTCAGACGTGTCACATTGGTTCATTTTACAAAAAAATCGTTTCATCATTTATTTAGTACCGCTTGAACCGCATCTGGATTAAAGCCGAAAATCCATTGTCCATTTAATTTCGTTTGTGGCACACCCATTTCACCAGTTTCTGCAACTAATTTTTGGGCTGCTTTAACATCGACTTGTACATTTACTTCTTCAAAAGGAATGTTTTGTTCCTTTAAATAATTCGTCATCATCGTACAATACGGGCAAGTATTTGTTGTGTAAACCGTTGCTGTTGTCATAGATACCGCTCCTTTTTAATTTATATAAATTATATACCTGTCAGGGTATGCGGTAAAGAGAAGTGCTTTACCTAAGAAATATATATAATCTCGCCCGACAATTAGAAACAACATAAAAACAGGAGGCATCAAAAAAAGTCGAAATGTAGACTTTTCTTGACAGCCTCCCTTTTTTTTATAAATCCTCATTCTTCGGCACTAAGTCAAAAATGTCGTGATCTTCGAAAGCGTCGACGAGTCGTTCTAGCCATTCGTAATAATTTCGAATGTAAACTAATTTGTCGATGTCTTGTTTTGCGAGTTCAACGACTGCTGGATCTGTCGTTTCATCGGAAATTAATTTTTCGAGTTCTTTATGGGATTTACGAATTGCACTTAAATGTAAAGAAATCGATCTACCCCATCTCAGTGAAAAGGTATCGATGAAATTTTGGTACCAATCATCATTTACTTTATATAAATCTTTTCGAACCCCACGTTCCCAAACGCGTTCGACTAATTTAGATTCGGCTAATGAACGAATGGATGTGCTCATGCTTGTTTTACTCATGCCAAGTTCGTCTGCCATTTCATCTAATGTCATCGGTTTATTTTCAAAAAATAACATGCTGTACTGTCTACCAGCAGAAGGGGGTTGCCCGAAAAGATGAATGTTTTGTGTAATTGACTCCATAATCCGCTTACGGGAATGAAGAAGTTTGTCGTATCCATTCATATTGCTATCTCCTTATAGCCTTCAGCTTATTGGAATAAGCTTAGTCAAATATTCTATCCTAAGCATAATTTATTTAATGCTTGAAATCAATTTAAATGTAGTAAAGTTTGTAAAGTTTTTTCTGTACAAACTAAATAAATTGTAAAAACGGTTGTTTTGTATAAAGTTTACAGTTATACTAGTAGACATTCGAAAAGTTCGAAGGAGTGTAGAAATGGAAGAGTATGACAGGAAGAAGAAAATTGAAGTAAAAGAAGCGACGAAAATATTCGGTAAACAGACGAAACGCGCCGCTGAACTTCTTCAAGAAGGTAAGACGAAAAAGGAAATATTAAAAGCAACTGGTGCTACGGTTGGGGTCAACAAAGCTACCTTTAATGTTTATGAAGGTGAAATCTTTGTGATTATGGGTCTTTCTGGAAGTGGTAAATCTACTTTAGTTCGCCTTTTAAATCGCCTCATCGACCCAACGCTTGGGCATATTTTGATAGACGGAGAAGATATTGTTCAAATGAATAAAGAAAAACTCCGCCAAGTACGCAGACAGAAAATTGGTATGGTGTTCCAAAACTTTGCCTTATTTCCACATAAAACAATTCTTTCCAATACGGAATATGGATTAGAAATTCAGGGAGTTCCGAAAGAGGAAAGAACAGATAAGGCCATCGAATCACTCGGATTAGTTGGACTTGCGGGGTATGAAGATCAGTATCCATCTCAGTTAAGTGGTGGAATGCAGCAGCGTGTCGGATTGGCACGTGCACTTGCGAATAATCCAGACGTTTTATTGATGGATGAGGCATTTAGTGCGCTTGATCCGTTAATTCGTAAAGATATGCAAGATGAACTCTTACAACTTCATAGTGATATGGGCAAAACGATTATTTTTATTACCCATGATTTGGATGAAGCACTTCGTATTGGAGATCGAATTTTATTGATGAAAGACGGAGAAGTCGTTCAAATTGGTACGCCGGAAGAGATTTTAATGAATCCATCCAATGAATACGTTGAACGTTTTGTTGAAGACGTTGATTTATCGAAAGTGTTAACGGCTGCACATATTATGAAGCAAGCAGATTCCGTTCAAATTGACCGAGGTCCTCGCGTTGCTTTACGTTTAATGAAACGTTTACGCATTTCTTCAATGTATGTAACGGATAAACAAAAACGATTGCTCGGTGCAGTAACTGCAAGTGATGCGGATGCAGCTGTCGCGGAAGGCAAGTCTTTAGAAGATATTTTAATAAAAGATATTTCGAAGATTCATGAAGACTGCTTATTGACGGAGCTCTTTGATATTGTTTCCACAGCGGTTATTCCAGTCGCAGTTGTGGATGAGAAAGAACGTTTAAAAGGAATTATTATTCGTGGTGCATTAATCGGTGCATTATCAGGAAATGATACGTTTATTAATGAAAACGGCATGGTTGAACCAGTTGAAGTGGAGGTCGATGAAATTGGATAGATTGCCAAGACTTCCATTCGCAGATTGGATAGATGATGGTGTTGATTGGTTAATTTCGATTTTTGCCCCATTCTTTGATGGGATTTCAAGTTTTTTAGAGTTTATTGTAGAAGGTTCTGTCAATTTACTAGATTTGGTGCCTTCGATTTTATTGGCAGTTATTTTTGCAGTTCTTGCTTGGTTTATTTCTACAAGACGAATTGCGATCTTTACATTAGTCGGTTTTTTATTCATCGATTATTTAGGACTTTGGTATCCAATGTTACAAATGCTAGCGCTCGTGTTAACTTCTGTTGTTTTCGCGGTGGTGCTAGGAGTGCCTATTGGTATTTGGGGTTCTCAAAAAACATTGGTACGTAAGATTATAAACCCAATTCTGGATCTAATGCAGACAATGCCAGCCTTTGTCTACTTAATTCCAGCAATTTTCTTTTTCAATATAGGGGTTGTACCGGGCGTTGTTGCGTCGGTGATTTTCTCGATGCCACCAACGATTCGGTTAACGATGTTGGGCATTAAACAAGTGCCTTCGGATTTAATTGAAGCGACGGAAGCATTTGGTTCAACAGCGTGGCAGCGGTTAGCAAAAATTCAAATCCCGCTTGCAAAACCAACGATTATGGCAGGCGTCAACCAAAGTATTATGCTGTCATTATCAATGGTGGTCATTGCTTCAATGGTGGGTGCACCGGGACTTGGTGAAGAAGTTTACCGAGCCGTTACACAATTAAAAACAGGTGTGGGTGTTGAAGTCGGTGTGGCAATTGTCATTGTAGCCATTATTTTAGACAGAATTACCCAACACGCAGGTACGAAAAAACAAGGAGGGATTTCAGAATGACTTTGAAGAAAAAGGTATTTGGACTTGGTGCGGCGGCAATGCTTGCTTTAGGATTAGCGGCATGTGGCAATGATGATGAAGGTGAGAAAGATACGGGAACTAATGACGACACAACTGGCGGTACAGAAACGTCTGTTGGTGAATTAGTCGATTATAAAATTACAGGGATTGACCCAGGCGCAGGGATTATGGAAGCGACAGATCGCGCAATTGAAGACTATAACTTAGACAAATGGACAGTGACTTCTGGTTCAGGTGCGGCAATGACAGCAGCACTAAAAAAGGCATACGATAAAGAAGAACCAATTATTGTAACTGGTTGGACACCGCACTGGAAATTTGCTGAATTTGATTTGAAATACCTTGATGATCCGGAAGGTTCATATGGTGGAGAAGAGCAAATTCATTCAATTGGTAGAGTTGGGCTGAAGGATGATTTACCAGAAGCACATGCGATTTTATCGAATTTTAACTGGGATGAAGAAGATATGAACGGCATCATGGTTGCAATTCAAAACGGTGAAAAAGAAGATGTTGCTGCACAAAACTGGATCGACGAAAATGAAGATAAAGTTGCAGAATGGACAGACGGTATTGACAAAGTTGATGGCGATAAAATTAAATTAGCTTATGTAGCTTGGGACAGTGAAATTGCGAGTCATAATGTGATGAAGCTTGTTCTAGAAGAAATGGGTTATGACGTAACATTAACACAAGTAGAAGCAGGTCCGATGTGGACAGCAGTTGCGGATGGAAGTGCAGATGCAACATTAGCGGCTTGGTTACCAATTACACACGAAACGTATGCTGAAAAATTTGACGGTGACTTCGAAGACCTTGGCATTAGTATGGAAGGTGTAAAAATCGGTTTAGTCGTTCCAGAATATATGGATATCGACTCGATTGAAGATTTACAAGAATAAAAGATTTAATTGCTAATCATTGTTTTGAATAAAGCAAATGATGACGGGAATTAGCCCCCGTAATATAAAATGAAAAAGATATCCAAAAGGGGCATGTTCGGAAGGTTGTTTAGACTTTCTGAACAAGCCTCTTTTTTTAATGAATCGTGAAAGAATACATCAAAAAAACAAAGGGGATTTTATCGTGTTGTTAAAGAAGAAATTAGTTGGGTTAAGTGCAGCAGCCTTACTAGCATTAGGATTAGCTGCTTGCGGGAATGATAAGGAAAATGATACGAAGGAAACAGTGGGGGACTCTGTTGATTATAAAATTGTAGGAATTGAACCAGGTGCTGGCGTTATGGAGCAAATGACTGGTGTTATGGAAGCGTATGACTTGGATGAATGGACACTAGCAGCCAGTTCTGACGCTGGGATGACGGCAGCGCTTAAAAAAGCTTATGATAAAGAAGAACCGATTATTATTACAGGCTGGATACCGCATTGGAAATTTTCGGAGTTTGATTTGAAGTTTTTAGAAGATCCGAAGAATGCAAGTGGTGGAGAAGAGGAAATTCGAACGATTGGTCGTTTAGGTCTAAAGGAAGATTTGCCAGAAGCGTATGAAGTTTTATCGAATTTTCAATGGGACGCTGATGATATGGGCGAAGTAATGATTGCGATTCAAAAAGGAGAGTCGGGGGAAGAAGCGGCAAGAAAATGGGTTGACGCAAATCAAGACAAAGTAGGCGAATGGACGGATGGCATTGACAAAGTAGCGGGCGATAAAATTAAACTTGCTTACGTTGCATGGGATAGTGAAATTGCAAGCCATCACGTCGCTGAAGTTGTGTTGGAAGATATCGGCTATGATGTGCAATTAATGCAAGTCGAATTGGGTCCACTCTATACGTCGATTGCAAACGGCAGTGCCGATGCCTCACTTGCGGCTTGGTTACCGATCGCACATAAAACATATGCCGATAAATTTGAAGGAGAATTTGAAGAGTTAGGTGTGAATATGAAAGGTGCAAAATCAGGTTTTGTTGTACCAACTTATATGGACATCGACTCGATTGAAGATTTACAAGAATAACTGTTTGAAAGAATTATATCGATATCCCGGGGATTGAACCTCGGGATATTCAATTACGTTCATAAATCATCTAGTTTTAATTTATTTTAAGCGTCTTCTTCCTTAAAAAATAATTTAAATTTTTTTCCACTAAAAAATCCTCGTAAATCCCTTATAACGACTAACTTACACCCCTTAATTTTCCAACGAATATTTAAAAGTGATAGTTGCATCTGGAAAAATGATGTGATAGGTTTATGAAAGTATGATATTTTCTAATAACTTCGGGGCAAGGTGAAATTCCTTACCGACGGTGATCAAGTGTATGCTTGTCAGTCCGTGACCCGCTTTTCTACTTGCTAGAAAACGGTGGAGCTGGTGAAACTCCGGCACCGACAGTTACAGTCTGGATGGGAGAAGTAAATAGAAGAGCATACGATGCCGAATTAAATAACGCCCTTTTACTCATTGGCTACTACGCCAATCAAAAATGTAACGCTGCAATCAGCTTTTTTAGAGATGTCAAAAATTGATATGCAGCGAAATTGAGAAAAGAGGGGGAATGTGAATGATTGATGAGCAGATGATGAGACTTGCGCTTGATCTTGCGAAAAGTGCAGAAGGTCAAACTTCGCCGAATCCACTTGTCGGTGCAGTTTGTGTGAAAAATGGTCAAATTATCGGAACAGGTGTACATTTGAAAGCGGGAATGCCCCATGCCGAAGTTCATGCCTTAGAAATGGCGGGAACAGAGGCGAATGGTGCGGATTTGTATATTACGCTTGAACCTTGTGCACATGATGGAAAAACGCCACCTTGTACAGATTTAATTATTGAAAGTAAAATTAAGCGTGTGATTATTGCGACTCTGGATCCAAATCCTCTTGTGAGTGGTCGTGGGATTGAACGTTTAAGATATGCAGGGATTGAAGTCAAAATTGGTGTTTTACAAAAAGAGGCGGCTTATTTAAATCGTGCATTTTTTCACTTTATAAAATACGGAATGCCATATGTTACGTTGAAGGCGGCCACAACCCTTGATGGTCGACTTGCATCGAATCATGGTGATAGTAAATGGATTTCAACCGAATCTTCTCGGACAGATGTCCATAAACTTCGACATACCCATGATGCCATATTAGTTGGCGTGGAAACCGTACTACATGATAACCCTTTCCTAACCACCCGTTTGCCCCATGGTGGAAAGAATCCAATTAGAATTATTTTAGATCGACAATTAAGAACACCCGAAACAGCAAATCTGCTTACAGATGATGCTGCAGAAACGATTATTTTTACGTTGAATAAAACGGAAAAGGCTTCGCATTTATTGGCATGCCCAAAAGTATCGATTGAGCAAATTTCAGAAACAGACCCTTTTTTAGAAGAGGTTTTAAAACGACTTGCGACCCGTGGAATTATGACTTTATTCGTTGAAGGAGGAAGTCAAATTCATACAAGTTTTATTCAACAACGATTGGCGAATGAATTATATTTGTACATTGCACCCAAATTATTAGGCAATGGTATTTCTTTCATGATGGATGAATCTAGAAAATGGATTCAAGACAGTGAAAAATTAACATTTTTATCAGTTAAACAAATTGATCAAGACATTCGTATTCATGCTCAATTTGAAAAGGAGGATGGCTGTTAATTGTTTACTGGAATTGTAGAAGAACTTGGAATGATTCAGGCAGTAACAAGATCAGGACATGCATTTCAATTTCGAATAAGTTGTAAAAAAGTGCTGGAAGAGGTTGCGATTGGCGATAGTATAGCTGTCAACGGTGTCTGTTTAACGGTTGCAACATTTACAAAAACTGACTTTGTCGTAGATGTGATGCCTGAAACAGTAAAAGCTACGACGATGCAAACATTGCAAGTAGGGAATGTCGTTAATTTAGAGCGTGCAATGGCTGCAAATGGTCGGTTTGGCGGACATTTTGTCAGTGGTCATGTTGATGGGATTGGTAAAATTATAAAGATACGCCAGGTAGAAAATGCCATTTATCTCGACATTAAAGCAGAAGAACATTTACAGAAATATTTGATTGACAAAGGCTCTGTCACTGTCGATGGGACTTCATTAACAGTTTTTGGTGTAACAGAAATGGGATTTGTCATTTCATTAATTCCTGTTACACAATCAGACTCGGTTATTGGACAAAAACGCATCGGTGATTTGGTCAATATTGAATGCGATATGCTCGCAAAATATATGGAAAAGTTAATGACAAATAAACAAAAAACAGGAAATATAACGGCGGAAATGTTAGCGGAAAACGGATTTTTATCTTAATGGATGAGGTGAGGAATTTGTTTGCGACAGTAGAACAAGCGATTGACGAATTAAAAAAAGGTAAGCCAATTATTGTTATAGACGATGAAAATCGTGAAAATGAAGGAGATTTTCTTGCGTTAGGTCAATTTGCAACACCTGAACTCATTAATTTTATGGCAACGGAAGGTAGAGGATTGATTTGTGTACCGATTGAGGAGGAGAAAGCAACTAAGCTGCAGTTTCCATTGATGACCACAAATAATCGTGATCCTTATGGAACAGCTTTTACAGTGTCCATTGACCATATTACAACGCACACAGGAATTTCTGCATTTGAACGATCGAAAACAATTTTAAGTTTGCTAGATATGAATGTGAAAGCAGCTGATTTTAATCAACCCGGGCACATATTTCCATTAATAGCTAAAGAAGGGGGCGTCCTCAAGCGTCCTGGTCATACTGAAGCGGCTATTGATTTAGCAAAAATTGCCGGTGTAGAACCGGTTGGTGTCATTTGTGAAATTATGAATGCTAATGGAACGATGGCTCGTAGTTTGGAATTACAAGAAATTGCAAAACGCTTTGATTTAGTCATTTTGACGATTGAAGAGCTTGTGCGTTATAGAAAACACGATGAATCCTTAGTAGAAAAGATTGTAGATATTGAGCTCTCAACGGATTTTGGTCGATTTCAACTATTTACTTTTGTAGAGAAGGCGAGCGGTCAGGAGCATCTTGCATTTGTAAAAGGCGATTGTTTATCTCAGGAAGACACGCTTGTTCGTATGCATTCTGAATGTTTAACGGGCGATGTTTTTCACTCGAATCGTTGTGATTGCGGTACACAACTTCAGACGGCACTTCATCAAATTGAAGAAGCTGGACAAGGCGTCTTATTATATTTAAGACAAGAAGGGCGCGGTATCGGGCTTGTCAATAAAATGAAAGCCTATGCTTTACAAGACCAAGGTTGTGATACGGTAGAAGCCAATTTACGACTAGGTTTTCCGGATGATGCTCGTGATTATCGAGTAGGCGCAGAAATGCTTAAAGAACTTGGTTTGACGAAAATTTCTTTACTCACGAATAATCCGCGGAAAATAGAAGGACTTGAAGAAAATGGCATTCAAGTACAAAAACGCATGCCTATTGAAGTAGAGATTCAATCTGAAACGAAATTATATATGCAAACAAAAAAAGAAAAATTAGGCCATTTATTGCGTGGCTAAGGGGGATAAAAAATGAGTGTTGTTTATGAAGGTCATTTAGTTGGAACAGGTTTGAAAATTGGAATTGTTGTTGGGCGTTTTAACGAGTTTATTACGAGTAAATTATTAGGCGGTGCCGAAGATGCTTTGTATCGCCATGGTGTGGGTCAAGACGATGTTGATATTGCTTGGGTACCGGGGGCGTTTGAAATTTCACTTGTTGCAAAGAAAATGGCTGCTTCTAAAAAATATGATGCAGTTATTACACTTGGGACGGTGATTCGTGGTTCGACATCGCATTTTGATTATGTTTGTAGTGAAGCGGCGAAAGGGATTTCTAAAATTAGTATGGAGGAAGAAGTACCGGTAATCTTTGGCGTTTTAACGACGGATACGATTGAGCAAGCAATTGAACGTGCAGGGACAAAGGCTGGTAATAAAGGATGGGACTCGGGAACTTCCGCAATTGAAATGGCAAATTTATTGAAGCAATTTTAAGTGAAGACGCCCAGAAAGTTTGATGCTCAACCTTCTGGGTGTCTCTTATATTTTAAATTAATCGTTCTAAAAAATTACTGTTCTGGTGTTGATGTTGAAATCGTAGTATCTTTTCCAGCACCTAAACCAACAATGAATAATACGACTGAAGAAATTGCAAGTAAGATCAGTGACCATGTCCAGCCACCCGTCAAGTCATACAGTAATCCGAAAATGACGGGGCCTGTTGCGGCGAGTAAATAACCGATAGACTGTGCCATTGCGGATAGGCTAGCCGCTTCGAAAACATCATCTGTTCTTAAAGTAAAGAACATCATAGCTAGACTAAATGCTGTACCTGTCGCAATCCCAAATAAAATTGTCGCTGGTAAAACGAGCAGCATTTGTCCTGAAATAATGCTTAATACACCAAGAATCAGTGTAATAAAGGTTAACCAAACAAGGACAATTTGATTTTTCATTTTTGCTGCGATAATTGGCATGATAAATGTGATCGGTAATTGTGAGAACTGAACAAAAGATAACATCCATCCAGCTTTATCTGCTGTCATTCCGCGATCTTGCAAAATTGCTGGAAGCCAAGCGGCAATCGAATAAAAGAGTAAAGATTGGAGTCCCATAAAAATTGTAATTTGCCATGCGAGTTTTGAACGCATTAAAGAAGGTTTTTTAATCCCAGATTTTGTCGGTGCTTCGTGTTTTTCCCGATGTCGAAGTTGTGGAATCCAAAATAATAAAGCGATAATACCCATAATCGCCCAAACACCAATCGAAGCTTTCCAACCGAAGCTTGTACCTGTTGCAAGTGGCACGCTTAATCCAGCAGCCAGCGCAGCAGTAAGGTTCATCGAAATTGCATAAATCCCGGTCATGACACCAATATTTTTTGGAAACTTCATTTTTACAAAAGCTGGCATCAGCACGTTAGCAATCGCAATTCCCGCACCAATTAATAAAGTTCCTATGTAAAGAGGCATCATGCCGCTAAGTGGTCTTAAAATAAGACCGAGTGACAGAACGATTAAAACAAGAAACAATGTAAGTTCCATGCCAAATTTTCTTGAAAGGCGTGGTGCGAATGGAGATAATAAGCCGAATGCTAATAAAGGAATCGTTGTTAAAATTCCTGCTGTAGTATTAGAAATATTTAAACTGTCGCGAATTAAGTCGACAACAGGACCGACAGAAGTAATTGGGGCACGCAAATTCATTGCTAGAAAAATAATTCCTGCAACTAATAGCAGTAACCCAGCAGTAGAACGTCGCTCGGGGCGTTCTTCATTTCCAGAAACGCTCATGTTAATTCCTCCCATTTTATTAAATGATTACATTAATTCACACTAACAGTTCAGCGTACTTCTGTAAATGGGATGAGTAAAAAACATTAATGATTAAAAAATTGAACAATTTTCCACAATCACTCGTTTATTTAGCGGAATTATAAGTTGTATTCTCGCGATATGTTCAGAAGAAATGTATACTAAGATATAGAATACTGAAGAGAAAGAAGGATTATTGAAATGACAAACGAAAATTTACCAGAAAAATCATGTTCGATTGAGCGCCTTGTGACAATCGAAGAGGACGTGCAGAAAGTATTGAACGGAGAGAAAACAGCAACAAGAAGAAATGGTGTTTATGCATATCCGGGAGAAGTGATGGTATTAGAAGGTAAAGAATTCGAAGTGACTGCACTTTACGCACAAACGCTTGGTGAATTGACGGACGAAGACGCATTAACAGAAGGATTTAAAACTGTTGAAGAATATAAAGAATCAATTTTGGCGCTCCATCCTAAAATGCCTTGGTTGCCAAAAATGAGCGTCTGGGTACATGAATTTAGCCCGGTTCAGAAATGATTAGGAAATGAACATTACTTTTTATACAACAATTGTATTTATACATGTTGTAAGTGCTGTTCTTTCAATCGGTCCGTTATTTATTATTATTCCACTCATTAATCGACTTAGAAAAATGGTTGAAGCGAATGAAGAAATTTACTTATCACTGATTCAAGTGATTGTTCGAGTTGTGATGCATGCAGGACATGTACTCGTTGTTTCAGGAGTTTTACTCATTTTATCTGGACCTTGGCCATGGCATACTTCTTGGGTGGTCATGACGGTCATTGTAATGGGGATTTCCGGTGTGTTTTTAGCGACAGCATTTACAAGAGTGCTTCGACGTTTTCACGAACCTGGACTAGATAAATTGTACATACTTTATCGCTTAAAACGAACAACATGGATCTATATCGGTTTAATGATTATTATGTTGTGGTTAATGGTTCAAAAACCAATATTTTGGTAAGAAGTAAGGGGCTGTCTAGAAACAGCCCCTTTTTGTAGGTGAAAATTATTCTTCTTCCATCCATTGATCGAGTTTTTGCATGACAAGATCATAAGTTTTTTCGGAAATATCCGGTAAAGTTCCGCCAAGTGCATCACGAGCCGCGTTGAATCCGTCTTGAATGGCGCCTTTTAATAAATCAAACTTACTTTTATCGCCGCCAGAAATCGCTTTGGCAAAATCAACAATGCGATCACTTACGTTTTCAGGGCTAGAAGGACCGCCTTCATCAATGGCTGCTTGCGCTTCTAAACGAGCTTGTTCATCAACGACAAATTCTTTTTCTCCGCTCATCACATCATTAAAGCTCATGCCTTGTCTTTCAAGTAATTGTTTCACAAGATTACGTAGCTGTTCATGTGCTTTATCACTTTCTGCTTTTAACTTGGCAATCATATTTGTATCCACTTGCTGTGTTGGTTTTTTATAAACACCGCTATTATTTGGTTTAGATGGGATATACTCATCTTTTGGTTGTTTTGTAGCTTGTTCGTTTTTCGCGGACTCGTCTTTCTTTGCTTGTTCTTTTTGCGGTAATTTGGGTGCTTGAAAATTTGCTGCATTGGGTGTAATTTTCATGGTAGTTACTCCTTTCGTTCTGTTTACTTATTTCTTATATCGGTTATTTTCCGGTAATGTTAATTGAAGAATGGAAAAAGTCTGTTTGATTGGATGTGAATAAAAAAGAAGCAATCCGAAAGTGGATCGCCTCTCTACTGATGAATGATTATGCTTGTGCTTCGATTTCTTCCGTTAATTCGACAAGTTGGTCAATTAATTCGCCGATATAAGCGATTGTATCGCGAAGTGGCTGTTCAGTTGTAATGTCAACGCCAGCCATTTGGCTTAATTCTACAGGTGTTTTTGTACCGCCTTCTTTTAAGACACGAATCCAGTCATCCACGGCAGGTTGTCCTTCTGTAAGAATTCGTTTAGAAACTTGCGTGGAAATCGTTAGACCTGCGCTGTAAGTATATGGATACAATCCCATATAATAGTGCGGTTGACGCATCCAAGTCAGTTCCGCTCCGTCATTAATATCCACTGCATCTCCCCAGAAATCTTCAAGTACTTCGCGTTTTAAAGTGTTTAAAATTGTCGCATTGACGCTTCCGCCTGCATCCACGCGTTCGTAGACTTTACGTTGATAAGCGGCTTCGAGTAAGTGCGTAACAAAATTATGGTAATATGTGCGTGACACAATCGATGAAATGACCCAACGCTTAAATTTCGGATCATCTGAGTTTTTCAGTAAATGATTTGCAAGTAACATTTCGTTCATTGTTGAAGGTGCTTCGATAAAATACATAGAAGGTCTTGCGTTAAAAACATTTTGTGCTTCATTTGCATGGTAGAAGTGTCCCGCATGACCCAGTTCATGTGCCAAAACGAAAACATCTTCCATACTGCCTGTCCAAGAAATTAAAATATAAGGATGCGCACCATGTGGGCTTGAACAAAATGCCCCTGTTGATTTCCCTTTATTTTGTGCGAAGTCTGTCCAGCGTTCATCGTAAGAACGGTTAACCATATCTAAATAATGGTCGCCCATTGGTGCCAGACCTTCTAAAATATATTTCTTCGATTCTTCAATTGTAATTTTTGGCTCATAATTTGGATCTAATGGAATTTTTAAATCTGCAAATGTCATTTTTTCTAAGCCATATACTTTTTGAAGCAATTTGGCATATTTCCGCATATGTGGTGCCAATTCTGTTGTAATTAAATCAATTTGACGATTATATAATGTTCGGTCGACTTCTTGATCAAATAGTAAATAGTCGATGACGGAATCATGTCCACGTAAATCAGCCGTCGTTTTTTCGGTCTGTACTTGTGTATCATATGTTTTTGCTGTTGTATTTTGATAGTCCTTTAGTTTTCTAGAAAAAGCTTCAAAAGCAGCGCGACGCTTCATCGTATCGGGTTCAGACTCCCAATCTCCTTCGAATGAAACATAGCTTAATGGATAATGTTTTCCGTCTACAATAAAATCGTCAAACGACATATCGACCATTTTTGTCGTATTGTATAAACCATACGGCGCATCAAAAGTGGCCGAAAAAGCAGCCAATGCCTTTTCAACTTCGGGATGAAGTAAATACGGTTTTGTGCGGATTAACTCTTGTAAATAGTTTTGGAAATCTGGTGCTTCTTTCATCGCATCTTCTAGTGTTTCGGTTGAAAGTGCAAGTAAATCACTTTTTACAAAAGATAATTGACTATTAATTTTTGCGATGATTGAACCCAATTTACTCGCTCGCATTTGCGCATCGTCATTTGTTTGATCTGTACTCACAGACAAATTTGTGTATGTGCCAATTGGGATGATTTGTTGAAATATATTTTCATACCCTTTTAATGCTTCTATTGCTGATTTTGCATCAATAATTTTGCTTTGAAATTGCGAAACATAGGCTGCGACATCTTGTTCTAAAGTTGCAATAGCAGCTTCATAATCTGCCTCAGTTTTGAATAAATCCTCTAAGTTCCAAGTTTCTTCTACATTTACTTCTGATCTGTTCGGTAAAGCTTTCACCATTTCCCATCTCTCCTTTTTTTACAATATGATTGGTTCAACTAACAATTGAATAGGAAGAGCACTTTCAATTGAAGTTTCACTGTATCCCGCATTAACTGGCTGTAGAAAAGCTCGAACAGCCAGTAAAAGCCCGATTGGTTCAACTAACACTTAGAAAGGAAAAACACTTTTCTAAGTGAAGTTTCACTGTATTTCGGATGTCGAACTATTAATATTGTAAAGGATAATAATGGGGAAGTAAAATTATTTTATTAGCAATCATCTGACTTGTAGTCGCTTATTGTTGTTTTGCTTGCGCGATTAATTCTGAGATGACAAATGCGAGTTCGTCATTGCCAAATACTTGTAGCACTTCTAGCAATGTATCAGTTGGAATGTGGAGGGGTGCTTGCTCGTTTAATTCTGCTGATAACTCGGAAATAATCGGGTTTTCGGGTTGATTCGGATAAGCAAGTTGATAAACTTCATGCGAATTATGTTGATGTTCTCGACACCATTCAATAAAAAAATGCACCATCGTTCGCTCTTCATCTTGATATTTTTGAATAATAAATTCTTGTAATTGCTTAGGATTCAATATAAAAACTCCTTTGTATGTTATGTAAGATTAGTATATAAGAATTGAATAGAATTCTACAGGATATTGCAATCGGAACGAGGGGAGAGGGGATGAAATATTATAATTCTAAAATAAAAAATGGGCACCTAGAAAGTTTTTTATACTTTAAGGCACCCTTTTTTATACATGTAATTACACGCGATTTAAAATGAAACGATTCGCTTCAATCTTCAATAAGCGAAGATTCCGCGAGCTCCGATAAATGTTGTGCGTTGCGACTAATTTCTTGAACGGTTGCTGAAATTTCTTCAATCGATGCCGCTTGGTTGGTTGATAAATCAGTAATGCTAGAAAATGCATTCGATAAGTTTTCCATTGTTGTAGAAATTGTCGATGTAAGTTCATCTATTTGACCAACATTTTCTTTTGAATTCGTTGCAAGTTTTCGAATCTCATCGGCAACAACAGAAAAACCTTTTCCAGCTTCTCCGGCTCTAGCAGCTTCAATTGCAGCATTTAAACCGAGTAAATTACTTTGGTCAGACAAGCCGCGAACGGTTGATGAAATGCGTCCAATTTGTGTTGCTCCTGTATTGACTTCTCCAACTAGGGAAGAAACGTTTGAAATGCGATCTGCCAATTCGGTTACAGAGCTTGCAATATCTTCTAGTGCAGCTGCAGTTTCTTCTACAATTGCAGATAGATTTTCGGCAACCGTGAAAAGATTATTGGATCTTTCCAAGCTTGTACCAACTCCGACACCACCGATGACTTTCCCCTGGCGATTTTGTAAAGGAATCGCTCTTGCAATTAAAGGAAAACCAAAGAGTTCTTTTGGAACCATTTGCGATTTTGAACTGTTTTCACGAATCGCGCTCGTAATGATATCTCCTTGTTCAAGTGGATCACCTGGTTTGACGTTTAAAGAAAAAGTTTCTCCAGGAATATTTAATAATAATTTTTCAGTATCATAAATCCCAACTGTAATATCATCTTGAATTAATTGATTGAGATAAGGTGCAACTTTAATAAATGCATTTAAGATTTCTTCGTCAATTTCTTGTTCTGGTAAATTTGCTGAACTATTTATCATTCATATCCTCCTTTAATTCTTAATATTAATAGGGAAATGTTCTTTGTCCATAATTTACAGAAATCCATTTCATTGTCGTAAACTCGTCCAAGCTCCACTGCCCATTGAGGCGACCAATACCAGATTGATTTTCTCCACCGAATGCAACGATTGGTTCATCGTTAATCGTGATATCATTCACGTGAATCATTCCTGTATGAATTTGTTTCGCCATTTGAACACCACGTTCTACGTTTGAAGTATGAATCGCGCCACTTAGTCCAAAGCGTGTGTCATTCGCGATAGCAATCGCTTCTTCTTCAGTTTCGAAAGGAATGAGGCAAACTACGGGTCCAAATAATTCTTCTTGTGCAGCCATCATACTTGGTGAGACATCAGCCAAAATGGTTGGATGAACGAGATTATCTTCTATTTGTCCATCTAAGACGACTCTTGCTCCTTGTTGGATACTTGTTTGGATAACGCTTCGTAAATTTTGTGCTTGGCGTTCATTAACGACTGGTCCGATAATTGTCGCAGGATCTCGAGGGTCACCTACTTTTAACGAAGCGACTTTATCACAATATTGTTTCACAAACGTATCATAAAGCGGTCGATGAATAAGAACTCGGTTAGCAGACATGCAAATTTGCCCTTGATGTGTAAATCGACTAAAAGTAGCGGCTTTTACAGCATAATCTATATCAGCATCTTCCATCACGATAAAGGCACTATTTCCACCAAGTTCTAAAATAGGTTTTTTAAAATGTTTAATCGCAAGTTGTCCAATATGGCTTCCGATTGTCGTAGAACCAGTAAATGAAATAATACGTGGGATAGGATGTTCAACAAACGCGTCACCAATTTCTTCAATTTCTGTAATGACAACGTTTAATAAACCTTTTGGAATACCCGCTTCTTCAAATATCTTAGCAACCAGACTTCCGCCCGTGACAGGTGTTTCTTCATGTGGTTTTAAAACGACACCATTGCCAGCTCCTAAAGCAGGGGCTACTGATTTCATCGATAAATAAAATGGAAAGTTAAATGGGCTAATGACACCGACAACCCCAGCTGGGATACGATATAGTCTATTTTCCTTATGATCTTCGACAGAAGGTAAAATTTTGCCTTCCATTCTTAATGGAAATGTAGCAGCTTCCCGTATAATGTTTTTAACGAGTCCAATTTCAAAAGCCGCTTTTAAACGGGTCCCGCCTAGTTCGTCGATAATCATATTCACAATTTCATCTTCATGTAAATCAATATAAGCAACCGCTTTCTCCAAAATATCGCGTTTTTTGTAAGGGTTTACAGCTTCCCATTCTTTTTGTGCTGTAAAAGCAGCTTCATATGCTTCATTTAAATCTTCTACAGTGGCAATATCTACACTTGATAAAGTTTCTTGGTTAAAAGGATTTCGATTCACAAGTTTTTTCGAACCGTTCCCGTTTCTCCATACTCCTCCGATATACTGATTGCTTAATGTTTCAATATTCAACATTGTAATTCCTCCTCTGATAATAAAATCCGCACTCTATTGTTATATCGGAATATTTATATAGTTATTTAGTTTTATATTAAAAATAATAAAAGTTCATAGGAGTATTAATTTCTAAAGGGTTTATCGGTAGTCTGTCAGGAAAAATTGTAAAACATAGTATTTATTGTTTTTAAAAGAATAGTAATGGGTTTTTTGGACTATTTTATCTTTAGAATTGTTTTGAGAATATATAGATAGATGGTATAATTGTAGTATAAAAGTAATTGATTGTGAAAAAGAAAAAATTCAGAGGTGAATTTGATGGTTGAGTTGAAAAAAGGATCTGTTGGAAAAAATGTGATTGTGGATGAGAACCCATTTTCGAGATGGTTGTTTACCAATACGACATCTGCTTGGATTTGGCTTGTGCTAAGAATTTATTTAGGGTATTCATGGTTAATGGCTGGAATTGGGAAAGTGAAATCAGATGCTTGGACGGGGGAGAATGCGGGGGTTGCGATTGAAGGATTCATGGGTGGTGCAATATCGAAAGTCGAGGCTGGGGATGTTGCAGGTTGGTATGCAACATTTTTGGAAAATGTAGTTATTCCGAATGCGGTGCCGTTTTCTTATATGGTTGCGTGGGGAGAAGTGCTAGTTGGTTTAGGTTTAATTGTCGGCTTATTAACGGGGATTGCTGCGTTTTTCGGTGCGACGATGAATATGTCTTTCTTGCTTGCAGGAACGGTAAGTACGAACCCGATCATGTTTATGATTGCGCTTCTCATTATTATGGCATGGAAAGTTGCGGGGTGGCATGGATTAGACCGTTGGGTACTACCTAAATTAGGCACGCCGTGGTCTGTGAAGGAAAAAGAATGAGGCAATCCAGAAAGTCGATGTGACTTTCTGGAAGCCTTTTTTGTTTTGTGGAAAACGGATGATTCCCATTACTGATTGCTTATAAAGAATGATAAAAGCCATTCCAAATCCAATGGACCGTCAACGACTTCATAATATAAAAGCGAGTCTTGGATGATTAAATCTTCGCTTAACAAGATGCTTAATTCACGACCATTGTCATCTTGTAGTCGAATGCTGAAGTGATTTACATCATCAAAAACATTGATTTCTTCAGGTTGGAGTTTTCGAACATGATAATTTTCTAAGAAATTTAAAAGGGCTTCGATTTCGGAATGTTCATCAACGACCCAAGATTCTAATCCATTTTCGGTAGGTTTTGTAAAAGTAAGCGAGTTAAACGGGGCATTCATCGCATGAATTATTTCATTGAAAGGTTTCTCTTCATGATTATATGTTTGAATCATCATATAAGCCCCCCCAATCATTAAGGCAATCAGCAAAAATGCTCTTATTTTCAACATCAATTCCCCCTGCATCGTTTCTGTATTATACGCAAAGCAAAAGAATTTACGAATGAATCCGGTAAGAATTGTTGAAAAGAATTGATTTTATGCGTAGGAAAAGTATATTTCGAATGTTATAATAATTTTAAAAGGGGGAATGGAAAATGGCAGAAAACGTAGTTCATGCAATTCAGGATGAGTATCCGGATGATTTTGCTTGGTGTTTAGGATGCGGTCGTTTAAATGAAGAGGGGTATCATTTTAGAACAGGTTGGGATGGGGACCAAACTGTGACGTATCATAATCCAACTAAAAAAGAAATTGCAATTCCTGGTTTTGTTTATGGGGGTGGGATCGCTTCTTTTATCGATTGTCATGGAACGGGGTCTGCATCTCTTGCTTTACACCGTAAAAATGGCTTTGAACCGGGGAGCGGAGAAGAACCACCGCGTTTTGTTACGGCTTCATTAAATGTGAATTTTTTAAAACCAACTCCACATGGAAAAACATTAAAAGCAGTGGGGACAATTGAAGAAATTCATCCGAAAAAGTGGAAAGTATCTGTAGATGTTTTTGCGGGGGATGAATTATGTGCAAACGGGGAAGTTGTTGCAGTAGTTATGCCGAAAACATTTACAGCGAAATAAAAGGGACGTGTTTATTTGTTAGAAAGTATTATTATTGTAGGGATTGTTTTTTCAGTGCCAATTACGGCAATTATCACAACGCATCAAAGGAAAAGCGCACGCATTAAATATGAGATTCTCCAACAAGAAATTGAATTGGAGAAAATAAAACAACAAAATTATTTACTTGAAACGGAAAAGATGAAAGTAGAATTGGAACAGATGAAGCTTGGCACGTCCGCTAATTTGGATGAACTTTTAAAAATTGAAAAAAACGAATCAAATTGAAACCTTTTCCCTTTAAATCCGTATAGTTAACTACACAGAATAATGGAGGTTTGCTTATGGAAAAGACAGGGATTAATGTGTTAACACATGCGAGTGCATTTTTTGCCCCTTATTTAGTTCCGACAATCGTTTTCTTTATTACAGATGATGAATTAGTGAAGAGAGTAGCGCTTCAAGCGATTTTATTTCAATTAATTATGGGCGTGCTCATTACAATTTCAACCATTTTATCATTTGTTTTAATCGGGATTCCATTTTTAATAGGATTTGGGATTATGTGGTTTGCCGTTCCGATTATCGGCATTGTAAAAGCTTTAAAAGGCGAGTATTATCAGTATCCAATCGTCAAACATTTTTTCTAATATCTCTTAAAAAAACGATTTAGAAAGTGAGATTTTCACTTCCTAAATCGTTTTTTATTCTAGCATTCTATGGAGTAATTTAAATTTTTATATTATTCATATACCATATCCAATTCAGATATGATAGAGTAGTAAATGATATGAAAAATGGGAAAAGGAGGAAATAAAAATGAAAATTAAATTTAATCTTGTCACACAAATATTTATCGCTTTTGTTTTAGCAATCATTTTAGGAAGTTTGTTTGGCAGTTCAATTGATTTTCTTAAGCCGTTTGGGGATTTATTTTTACGCTTAATTAAATTTATCATTGCCCCGCTTATTTTATCGACACTCGTTGTTGGGGTAGCGAGTTCATCGGATCCAAAACAACTAGGGCGAATTGGTTTGAAAACGGTTGCATACTATTTAGGTACGACAGCAATTGCCATTGCAATCGGTTTAGCAGTAGCATTTTTAATTTCGCCTGGTAAAGGTGTTGACATTTCGACAGATAATTTGGTCGTTCCGGAAACGGCAACTCAAGAACAGGAAGGTCCAGTTGCAACATTATTGAATATTATTCCAGAAAATCCATTCACTGCGTTGGCAGAAGGGAATATTTTGCAAATTATTTTCTTTGCCTTATTTATTGGGCTTGCGATTACTTTTGTAGGGGAAAAAGCGCAGCCAGTTTATAAACTCTTTGAAGCATTTTCTGAAATTATGTATAAAATTACAGGGATTATTATGAAAGTTGCGCCGATTGGGATTTTAGGGTTATTAGCACCAGTCGTGGGTCAGTACGGAATTTCTGTATTACTTCCATTGTTTAAAGTTGTTTTTGCAGTATACCTCGGCTGTATTTTACATGCATTTATCGTTTATTCGACCGCTGTAAAAATCTGGGGAGGTATGGGACCTGTACAGTTTTTCAAAGGAATTTCGCCAGCGGCACTTGTTGCTTTCAGTACAGCGAGTAGTGCAGGGACATTACCCGTAACGATTAAAAATACGACAGAAAATTTAGGTGTTCCAAATAAAATCGCCAGTTTTGTTTTACCACTTGGTGCGACAATCAATATGGACGGAACAGCAATTTATCAAGGGGTAGCGGTTATTTTCATCGCACAGTTTTACGGTTTAGATTTATCATTTATGCAATTATTAACCGTTGTTTTAACGACAGTTCTTGCTTCAATTGGTACAGCGGGCGTTCCAGGAGCAGGTATGATTATGCTTGCGATGGTATTAACTTCGGTGAATATGCCGCTTGAAGGTATTGCATTAATCGCGGGAATTGACCGTGTGTTAGATATGATGCGTACAACTGCAAATATTGTAGGAGATGCATCTGCAGCAGTTGTTGTTGCAGGTTCAGAAAGAGAAATAAAAACAGGGAAAGCCTAGTTGTTCTTACTAAGTAAAGGTACTCAAATTGCGAATGTAGCTTTTTGAGTGCCTTTTCGATGTGTGCGATTTAATTCATAAAAGCCTATTGATTCAACATATGATAAAGAAAATGGAGAAATAGGTGTGTATATGGAATTTATAAAAAAAGGTTTGATCATCTTTATCGGAAGCATTTTTATTGCCATTGGCATTCATGGATTACTCGTTCCTTATGGTTTATTAGAAGGCGGCGCGCTAGGTATTAGTCTAGTCGTCCACTATTTAATAGGTGCGAGAGTTGGTTTTACTTTTTTAATGATTAGTTTGCCGATATTTATGCTGGCATGGGTTTATTTCCGGACATTTTTTTATAATGGGCTCCATGGTATGCTGTTATCATCTTTCATTATTGATATTATTGCAGCTGCTGATTGGTTTAATGAACCGATTGTTTCGAATGCAACAATGAGTGCGATGATTGGCGGTCTGTTCATCGGAGTAGGTGCTGGAATTATGTTGCGTGTAAGCATTAGTATTGGTGGGACAGACTTACTTGCACAAATGCTAGCAAAAAAACTACAGATGAATGCCGGAATTATGATTTTTTGCTTTGATATTTTTATTGTGACGATTGGAAGTTTTATCATTCCGACGGCGTATCTTCATTTGTCATTCATTACGGTATTTACGATTGGGGTAACGACAAGTGTTATCGTTTGGACGGCAAGGCAAAAAGAAAGTGTAACGAATGAAATAAGGGTGTGATGGTTTGACGGTGATTGGATTGATACGTCACGGCGTAACTGCTTGGAATAAAGAAGGCAGAACTCAAGGCTCGATCGATATCCCATTAGACGAAGACGGTATTCAAATGGCAATTAAAATTGGCAATCGGTTATCGAACGCAGCATGGACAATGATTTATTCTAGCCCATTACAACGTGCGCAGCAGACTGCAAAAATAATTGCCCATCAAGCTGGACTGGAAAACATGATTATTGACGAACGCTTACAAGAAATCGGAGAAGGAAAAAAGGCTGGAACGACGGAAGAAGAGCGTATTGAAAAATGGGGGATTGGATGGCGGAATATGCCATTAGATGTCGAGCCTGATGAAGAAGTCGTTGAAAGAGTTTTATCTTTTATAGAAGGAATAAAAAAGAAGTATCCGAATGAAAAAGTGCTCGTTGTGAGTCATGGAAGCTTGATTCAAAAAATGGTCGCGCAATTATGTCCAGATCATTTGGAGTGGGATGAACTGGAAAATGCTTCATTGACAATGATTGAGGTTAAAGAACAAACGAGATGCTTATTTTATAATTGCGTGCAACATTTAGATGGAAATTGATTGGACGATAGGTCGGTAACTCCTCTTTTTAGAATTGAAGCGAAATTCGAACAAATTCATTTCGAAATGCGGTATACTATTCTGATAAAGGAAAAGAGGGGAGTGTTTGAATGTCTACAAAAACTTCAACGATGGCGGGAAACCCGGTTTATCCGGTCATGTTCGCAATCGGTGGCGTTCATTTATTAAATGATTCATTGCAAGCAGTGATTCCTGCAATGTTTCCGATTTTAGAAAAAAGTATGGCGTTGACGTTTACGCAATTAGGTTTGATTGCGTTTGTACTCAATATGGTCGCGTCTGTTTTGCAACCAGTTGTAGGGTTTTACAGTGACCGAAAGCCAAAACCCTATGCGTTACCGATTGGCATGACGTTTTCTTTAATTGGAATTGCAGGTCTTGCATTCGCGCCAGAATATTGGATGATTTTATTTTTTGTCGTTTGTTTAGGTTTCGGATCCGCTGTTTTCCATCCAGAAGGTTCTCGGGTGTCATTTATGTCAGCAGGTTCGAAAAGAGGCTTATCACAATCGATTTTCCAAGTAGGTGGAAATACTGGACAAGCATTAGCCCCTTTAATTAGTGCATATATTTTAGTGCCATTTGGACAAAAAGGTGCGGCAGTTTTTATCTTAGTGGCAGCACTGGCAGTATTTATTTTAATGAAAATTTCTGCTTGGTATCAGCAACAGCTTATATTGGAAGCGAAAAGTAATCGAAAACGTGTCTTATTATCTTCAATTGGCGAATTAACGAAAAAGCAAATCGGTATTGCGCTTGGTCTTTTAATTATGATTATTTTTGCACGTTCTTTTTATGTCATTAGCATTACGAACTTTTACATATTTCACTTGATGGACACATACGGATTAACGATTTCAAAAGGTCAATTGGTGATTTTCTTATTTTTAGCATTAGGTGCAGCAGGAACATTTTTTGGTGGACCGATTGCGGATAAAATTGGACGGAAAAATGTAATTTTACTTTCTTTAGCTATTCCGATTCCGCTTTGTTTAGTACTTCCTTACGTTCCAATTTGGGCGGTCGTTGTATTATTAAGCGTTATTGGTTTTATCATTATGCTAAGTTTTTCAGTAACAGTAGTATATGCGCAAGAATTGGTGCCCAGTAAAATCGGTACGATGGCAGGCTTAACGGTTGGTTTAGCATTTGGAATGGGTGCGATAGGATCAGTTGTCATCGGAATTTTAATGGACCAAATTGGTGTTTATGAAACGATGATTGTCATTTCGTTTTTACCAATTTTAGGGCTTGTTGGGCTATGGCTACCGAAAGATCAGCAAGTTGTTGCGAATTAAATAAGATAAGAAGCTTTTTAGAAAAAGTACATTTTTTCTAGATTGCTTCTTTTTTTATGACCTATTAATATCCCGAATAAAGAGAAAGCACGTTTATAGGGTTAAAAAGCGGGTATGTGACATAGTATCATAAATATAGGAGTCGGTTTGTTTTGGATAAGAAGTTTTGGAGAAATCCGGTATTCTCCGTGTCATCAGCCATTATTTTTATTTTGGCAGTGATTGGAACTGTTCGCAATGAGCAATTTGGTGCAATTGCGGAAGTATTATATGGCTTTATGACAGCCAATTTTGGTTGGTTTTATTTATTAACTGTGTTTCTAATTATCGTCTTTTTATTTGGGTTGGCGATTAGTAAATATGGATCGATTCGCATAGGAAAAGATCATGAAAAGCCAGATTATCCATTTTTTACATGGATTGGCATGTTGTTTTCAGCTGGTTTTGGTGTGGGGCTTGTGTTTTATGGGGTAGCGGAGCCGATGAGTCATTATTTTGTTCCGCCATCAGATGATCTCGTTTCACAAAGTCCAGAAGCGGCGCGTGTTGCAATGGGCTATTCTTTCTTTCATTGGGGAATTTCTCAATGGGCAATTTTTGCGATGGTTGGTTTAGTCATTGGTTTTCTCCAATTTAGGAAAAGAAAAGATGGGCTTATTTCAACAGCACTTGAACCTTTAGCTGGAAAAAATCCGAAAGTAAAAGGAACAATAGATTCATTAGCCGTGATTGCGACAGTGATGGGGGTTGCAACGTCTTTAGGGCTTGGAATTTTACAAATGGGCGGTGGATTAGAAGCCGTCTTTGATATTAAAAATACAATTGTCGTCCAGCTTGTCATTGCGGTGGTTGTGTTTGTGGCTTATATGTCTTCAGCAACAACTGGACTCAATAAAGGAATTAGATTTTTAGGGAATTTCAACTTGGCGCTTGCAATTGGGATGTTGATTGTGATTTTTGCGCTTGGACCAAAAGCTTTTATTATGGAAACATTTACTTTAGGTTTAGGGGATTATATTACGAATTTTGTTCAATATAGTTTACGATTACAACCTTATCAAGAAGGAACTTGGGTACTCGACTGGACAATATTTTATTGGGCTTGGACAATTTCATGGTCACCTTTTGTGGGCGCATTCGTGGCGCGTATTTCGAAAGGTCGTACAATACGAGAATATGTTGCAGGTGTAATGATTATCCCGCCATTATTTGCTTGTGCTTGGGTCGCAGTTTTAGGTGGAACAGCACTTTATAGTGATTTGAAAAATGGTACAAATATTGCAGAAGCTGTTAATGCTGATGTTACTTCTGCTATTTTTGCGACATTTGAAACAATGCCGCTTAGTACATTATGGTCTGTCTTAGCGATTCTATTAATTTTTACATTTCTAGTCACATCTGCGGACTCTGCAACTTATATTTTGGCAAGTATGACGACAAATGGAAGTTTATTTCCACCATTAGCGGTTAAAATGGTTTGGGGAGTACTTATGTCAGCAATTTCAGTTGTATTATTGTCTGCAGGTGGTTTAGATGCATTGCAATCGGCTTCTCTTGTATCCTCGTTGCCGTTTACAGTCTTACTCTTACTGCTTATGTTATCGATGTTTAAGTTATTAAAACAAGAACCATTGCCGATTAAAGCTTCTGAAATACGTCATTTTGAACGTGTTCAAAAAGAAGTGATCAAACGTAAATCGAATGAGTAAAAAGAAGGCATCTTGAAAGCATATTAACTTTCGAGATGCCCTTTGTATTCGTTTTTTGGATTTTGATAAAGATTTTTTAAAGCCTCTTTAAATTCTGGACGGATTTTCGTCGTTGGACGAATGGCTGTTACTAGTTTTTCAGCTTCTTCTACAGTTTTTGCTTTTTCTAATTCAAGTAAAACAGCTGTGGCGATTGTTCCGCCGCGTCCACGTCCGGTATTACAATGGAAATAAATATTTTTCCCTTCATGATATGCATCCATCACAGCTTTTGTTGATTTTTGAATCGATTGCTCTTGATTTGCGGCTTCATCGACGATTGGTTGGTGAATACTTTTTTCGCTTGGAAGATCGCCTTTTACTTCTGCGCGTAAATCATAAATGACGTCAATCGCTTCATTTTCAAGCAAATCATCAATGGCATCGACACCTCCAACAAAAATTCTTCCCGGAATTAATGGCTCATAATTTTTTCTAGGCATAAAAATCATTCCTTTCTAACAGAATAAACATCCATTGTTGGTAAGACTAAACAATTCAATTGTCCGCCATAAACAGCGCCGCCGTCAATTCCAATGATTCGATTTTTGCCAAAGTAAACGGTGAAATTACCTTTTTCTTTATGTAAATTTGGTGTAGGGGTATGTCCAAAAATAATGGTGTGATCTCCTTCATAATGTTCGAAAAAGTCATCGCGAATCCACATGAGACGGTAAGGATCTGTTTCTTCAATCGGGATTTTAGGATCTATGCCAGCATGCACAAATACATAGCCACCATATTTGACAAGTGGCTGAAGTTTTTGGATAAATTGAAGATGTTTTGTTAGCGTCGCATCATGTAAAGTAGGTTTTATAAAAGGAGATTCGCTTTGAATCGCATAATCTTGCATCGTAAATCCATAACTTTCCAATGTTTGGTCGCCACCATTTCGCACAGCCCAATGTTTCCAAGAACGTTCGTCGTCAGTTGTTAACGCTTTGATCATCATATCTTCGTGATTTCCATTTAAAATAATTGCGCCTTCTCGTTGGAGTTCAATCGCTTTTTCAACGACAGCCAATGCATTTGGTCCACGATCGACATAATCACCAAGCAAAATAAGCTGATCATGTTCGGGATCATAATTTGCTTTTTTTAATAATTGTTCTAATAAGTCAATTTCGCCATGTATATCACTGATTGCTAAAATTCTTTTCAAATACGATTCCCTCCATTGTAGTTAGAAGAATTAGATTTATCTAGCAATTATATCATTTGTTTGATGGGATATGTAGAAAGATTTTCAGTTTACAAATTTATCCAATGAAAAATGTATCAAAGAGTAATTTTACCTTTAATTTGTTAGAATGAAGATAGGGCTTGTTAGTAAAAGAATATTTCCCAGGAAATACAGTGAATCATGAAAGTAGGGATGAACTTGTTAGAAAAATTATTGAAAGAATCAACATACACGGTGATTTATACAGGTGCGGGGATGTCTACGGAAAGTGGTTTGCCTGATTTTAGATCGAGTCAAACAGGTTTATGGGAACAAAAAGATCCGGCGCAAGTTGCCAGTACAGAAGCGCTAAATCGTGATGTGGAAACGTTTTTCCAGTTTTATAGAGAACGCGTACTTGGCGTGAAAGACTGCGAGCCGCATGAAGGTTATCAAATTTTGGCAAAATGGGAAAAAGAAGGTTTAATCCAATCCATTATTACACAAAATGTAGATGGCTTTCATGCGGAGGCAGGTTCTAAAAATATAATGGAACTGCATGGTACGCTACAAAAAGTTCATTGCCAAACATGTAAAAAAGAATATGGTAGTGAAATGTACGAACAAGAACATTTTTATTGTGAATGTGGCGGGAAACTAAGACCATCTGTTATTTTATTTGGCGAATCTTTGCCGGAGGAACCTTTTATGAAAGCTGCGGAAGAAAGTGAGAAGGCAGATTTGTTTATTGTCATCGGTTCTTCATTAACCGTTACGCCAGCGAATCAATTTCCGTTAATTGCAAAAGAATGTGGCGCAAAATTAGTCATTATTAATTTGGAGCCAACGCATTTCGACCATCATGCAGATATTGTTATTCATGATCAAAAAGCAGGTCAAGTATTAAAAGAATTGGATGAGGAAATCTTTAAGTAAAAGCCATCATTTTATCGAGCGGACCATCTTGTTTAATGACATTTTGCAAGTTTAAAAGCGCAATTGGAAAATAAGGGAAGCCCCAATAATATGGTGTAATTTCATACAACTGGAAATAAATGACGATTGACGTATCAGCGATATAAAAGTCTTGGTCAGGCCTGATTTCTGTGAAAGGATTCAGAAGATCTACATTCCATTTTTTTATATCTTCTGTAATAATTGTGGAAATTTCTTTTATATAATTGCTGCCAGGTTTAAAAAGTTCTGCTAATGTAAAAGAATGACCGGTTTTCACATCGAAAGTGAGCGACTTGACAACGGTCATGCCGTGGGCGCCGCCTGTAAAAGAATAGACGATTAAATTTAAACTTAAAATGCCTCTTTGATTATTTTTAATTTCAAAATTAGCAATGAGTTCGACTAAACTTGGCTCATAATAATTTTGGTCAATGAGCATTTTATTTAATAAATTGACAATCGCTTGATTAATTTTTAATTCGGCATCTTTATTTTCAAGATCTGTGACAAGTGGATAATAAACAGTTGCTTGGACGGGCGTATTCTTTAATTTTTCTGTCCGAATTGAAACAGGGAAATCCATATCGATCTTCCTTTCTTTTAAAGCATTATTTTAGTTTATGTTCATTAGGCGGATTGGTGACGAATTGCGGATACTATAAAAAGTGAAAGTATGGAGTGAGGATCAATGGAGAAAGAATTATTAACACAGCAATCTGGAAAAGACGAAAAGTTTTGGAATAAATTATTGAAATTTGGAAAGAAAATTGGTGAAAAACCGGCTTATTATAGCCTTCTTTTATATTACACAGCGAAAAGCCCAGATGTTCCAAAATCGTCTAAAATGATTATTGTTGGGGCGCTTAGTTATTTAATTTTCCCAATCGATTTAATCCCAGATTTTATTCCAGTTGTTGGATTAGCAGATGATAGTGCGGTTATTATCGCTGCGGTTTATAAGATTATTCAACATATCGATGAAAACATCGAAAATCAAGCTAAAGAAAAACTGACACAAATTTTCGGTGAGCCGAAAGAAGAAACTTTAAAATTATAGTAACTACAAGAAGATGTGAGGATTGCGTTTTCTTTACCGACATGAAGCCCAACAAGCAAAAAAAGCCGCATTTCCACGCATACAAAAACAGGAGGCGTCCAAAAAGTCGTACACTCTCGACTTTTTGGACAGCCTCCCTTTATTCGTAAATAATGCGCGGTGCTTTTCCAATCACGACTTCCCAATTAGTGCCAGTGCCAATTCGATAAGCATCCGCAAAAGAACCTTGGTTAATGGCAATGCCAATATTATCTAGAGAATTCACATAGACAAGAGGTTCGCCGATATGTAAGTCGGCAAATGAACGACCGAATGTCATAATATTATTATAAACGGTTCTACCGTCAGTTTTAATCGAAACTTCGAAGGAATCTCCGTGTTCGTTCGCAATTTGTCTAAATAAATCACGGCTAATATTTGTCCATAAATTCCCAAAAGGTTTATCGATAATATCGATATTGCCGTAAATGACTTCATCTTGAATGATAGATTTTTTAAACGGTAAAGAAATAATATCAGCGATTTCAAGTGCTGGTCCGACTTCTTCAAATTGAATAATGTCAGAAGCAAGCCTCGCGCCTGTGTAGGCAAAAATATCGCGTCCGTGGAAAGTATGCGACTCGCCAGAATTTGGCAAACGATTTACGGATTCATCAATTTCGCGCATAGCTGTAATGCCAATTGACGCATGAACATGCGTAAGAGTCCCATTATCAGGTGTGACGATATAATGGTTATTCGCTGTTTTTGCAACAACCGCACGACGGTCTGAACCCACTCCCGGGTCAACGATAGAAACGAAAACCGTTTCTTCGGGCCAATAATTAATCGCTTGAAGCAAACGATAAGATGCTTCCCATAAATTATATTGTGGAATTTGATGGGTAATTTCATAAATTGGAATCCCCAATTTCACCGAGTTTGCAACCCCATGCATTGCACTGACTGCACCGTCACTATTGCCAAAATCTGATTGAAAAACTAATAAACCTTTTGCCATGTCTAACACTCCTTGTTTTAAAATAAAAACCCGCCCTTATCAACCAACCGATTGAAAGGACGAGTATATGCTCGTGTTACCACCTTTATTCGTTGCTTATTTGCATAGGCAACCTCTGTCAGTACAAAATGATATGTGATGCATTTCTGTACTGTGACTTTGATAACGGAAGTCTAATTTCCGCCGCAATTTTCTCATGTATATGATACAGATTCAATGCGGAGCTCAGAGGCCATTGTTCAAATGGGGTATTTTCACTTCTTTTCAGCTACCGAAGTTTTCTGTAGAAAAACCATCATTTTACTTTTCTCATCATTGCTTTTATTATTATCTAATAATTTACAGGATTTAAAAATAAATGTCAACTCAATATGCGAGCATTACGAATTATTAAAAATTTATTGGGATTGAGCCATTATGATAAGTTTACGAGAACTTTGTAGACAAATTTGTAAAAAAACTCGAAAGTCTTGTCTTAGACTTTCGAGAGGATTTCTGTATCTTTAGTGGGTGATTTTTTTGCAAGACGGACCATTTCAAGCAATTGGATTGGAATCTCGTTTGTGATTAATGCCGCTTGGGGATCTACTAATTCATCATTTTCTTTTAGTTCGCTTACTTCTTTATGCAATCTTTCCATTTTATAATCGAGTTCCGTTGCAGAAATGGCAGCTTCTTTCAGTTCCTTTGCAAGCCTTTCAGGAATGTCATGATTATATTTGTAAAATATTTTATGTTCTAAGCTTGCCCAGAAATCCATTGCAATCGTTCGAATTTGGATTTCGACAAAGACATGTTCTACACAGTCTGACATAAAAACAGGAATTTTTACGATTAAATGTAAGCTTTGATAGCCATTTGGCTTTGGATGTTGGATATAATCTTTTCGTTCAACAAGTTCAATATCTTTTTGATTGCAAAGCATTTCGCTAATGCGGTAGATATCTGAACGAAATGAACAAGTAATGCGAATCCCAGCAATATCTCGAATTTCTTCTTGAATCGTTTCTAATGAAAAATGGCTATTTTTTCTCAAAGTTTTTTCGTAAAGACTCTTTGGTGATTTTACACGGGAACTCGTATGTTCAATTGGATTATAATCATGAATATACTGGAATTCTTCTTTTAAGATGTTTATTTTTGTGTTAATTTCATCTAAGGCAAATTTATATTTCATCATAAATCTTGTTAATTCTTTTTTTATTGCTTTTAATTGGATTAGTTCTTTTTGATTTTCCATAGTTTCTCCTCGGGGTTTTAACGTAATTATAGTAAAAGTAGCTCGCCAGTTGCCGCATCGACAGCTGCTGTGGCGCTTAATACACCACATAAGACAAATTGATTTTTTGCTGCATCATAAACATAGCTAGGTGTTAGAGAAATAGAATTCATTAACAATTGATAGGCTTGATCTTTTGAAATTTGAGCGGGGAAAGCTGGTGTAAATCCATCAAAAATTTCAAACAGCTCGTGGTTATCCATGTAATTAAGCACTTCTAACGTATTCTTGTCTAGTAAAATAATCAGTTTACGTTCGAAAAAAGTGTTTTCTGTTTCGTTTAATTTACAAGTGACTTCGATAAATCCTTCTTCCTTCTGGATTGTCGCAAGCACCCATTTCCCCGAATCATTCGGAAGCACCGTTCTACATACGTCAGTGACTGTTGAAAAAATTTCTTGCATGTCATCTTCCGTCAATTCAGGTTCTTTGGACGGTTTTTTATGAGTCAAAGCTTCTTCAATGGAAACTTCAGGATATGGATTGATTGCTTTTCTTTCGATGGGCTCTTCCAAAGCTTCTTCCCATTTTAATTGCTGATTTACCGTTGTACTATGCGCATTCATAAAATGTGGAATGATTTGTTTCCCATCATTGGTGATATAAGTTTCCTCAATTGTGTAAATAGAAATCAATTTTTGCTCTTCTTCAATAGGAACGTATTCGAGCTTAATTTGTTCCTGAATGATGGACTGAACATCAGATAATGTTAAGGTAAAGGCTTCAAATGGCATGTTTTCGTCAAAAGTTTGTGCACCACTCATATGAAAAGATATCAGTTTTCCAGTTTCATCAAATTCAACTTCAATCATACAATCCGGGCTAATTGGATAACCATGCGCTTCCGCTTTAAATAAATAGCCGTGATCCAGTGTATCAAAAGCAGAGAAATCTTCTCCGTATTGAAGGCCGGTTTCTTCTTCCACCCATTTGGCAACTTCTTTGACAGATTGTGTTTGGAAAATTGTTTTCGTAGAAAAAGATTGATGTTGCACAAAAAGAATATGAATCAGTTTTTCAGTGGTTATATTATAGCTAATAGACGCCGTGCCAGGCGGATTATAGTCTTCTTCTGCTTGGTCTCGTGTCGCATTTGGAAAAAATTCCAAATCACAAATATAATGCATTTCTCCGTTAAACATCATTTTTTTATAGCATGAAATCGTTTCGAGTTGATAATGTTCTAATCCGAATTTTTCTGTAAAGTGATTGACTAATTGTTTAAGTTTCTTGTCCATCTTGTCACCTGTTTCTTTCTTGTAATTTATCCCGCATTAACGGACAGTTAGACTCCCACTTCAAAATTTAAGCAAAAGCGTTAAAGATAAGTGGGAGATCAACTGTCCGTAAAAGCCCGA
>CANSAF010000024.1 GCA_947644645.1 uncultured Sporosarcina sp.
AAGGAGCGATTAAAGTGGAACGAGTCGTTGGAACAGTTGCGAGAGGTCTTCGTTGTCCAATTATTAACGAAGGCGATCAAATCGAAGAAATCGTTGTAGATAGTGTGTTAAAGGCCGCTGAAGTTGAAAATTTACAAGTGAATGACAAAGACATTGTTGCGATTACAGAATCGATCGTTGCACGTGCACAAGGAAACTACGCAACAATTGACCACATTGCAAAAGATGTAACAGCAAAATTTGGTGAGGATACAATTGGTGTTATTTTTCCAATCCTAAGTCGAAATCGTTTTGGAAACTGCCTACGTGGAATTGCAAAAGGCGCGAAAAAACTTGTGATTATGCTAAGTTATCCTTCTGATGAAGTTGGAAACCACTTAGTGGATTTGGATACGCTCGATGAAAAAGGCATCAACCCTTGGGTAGACGTTTTAACTGAAGAAGAATTCCGTGGACATTTCGGTATTAATAAACATGCGTTCACTGGTATTGATTATATCGAATACTATAAATCACTAGCTGCTGAGTTTAACACAGAATGTGAAATCATTTTCTCAAATAAACCTGAAACAATTTTAGATTACACGAAAAGTGTTTTAGCTTGTGATGTTCATTCACGCAAGAGAACGAAAAGAATTTTACAAGCAAAAGGTGTAGAAAAGATTTTCACATTAGATGATATTTTGACGGAATCAATTGACGGTAGTGGTTATAATAAAGAATTTGGTCTACTTGGTTCAAACACATCAACAGACGATGGAATGAAACTTTTCCCACGTGATTGCCAACCAGTTGTTGATAAAATTCAAGAGATGCTAAAAGAGCAAACTGGTAAAACAGTTGAAGTAATGGTTTATGGAGATGGCGCTTTCAAAGACCCTGTAGGGAAAATTTGGGAACTTGCAGATCCAGTCGTTTCACCAGCTTATACAACTGGCCTTAACGGGACACCAAATGAAATTAAATTAAAATATTTAGCAGATAATAATTTCTCACATTTACGTGGTGATGATTTGAAAAAGGCAATTTCAGAGTTTATCGATACAAGAGAAGACGAATTGATCGATTCTTTAGCTTCTCAAGGTACAACTCCTAGAAAACTAACGGATTTAATCGGTTCTTTAGCTGACTTAACATCTGGTAGTGGCGATAAAGGAACACCTATCGTCTTTATTCAAGGATACTTTGATAACTTTACTAAATAAGGAGCTGTTCCCTAAAGTTTAAACTTTAGGGGACGCTCTTTTTTGATTTTGGAGCGATTATGCTGTCATTTAGATGAAATTCAGTGCTTACAGTCGAGTTTTCAGTGCTTGACCATGATATGTCAGTGCCTTGAGCGTAATTTTAAGTGCCCCACGAAGAGTTGTCAGTGCCTTGATTTCAAGGTAATACATTATAAGTCATTTTCTTGTGCTGGATTATAGTAGATCAGCACTCCTAACTAGAAATTTGTTGATTCATATACATTTTAAATCGCATCCTGTAT
This sequence comes from uncultured Sporosarcina sp., assembly GCA_947644645.1. Taxonomy (GTDB): domain Bacteria; phylum Bacillota; class Bacilli; order Bacillales_A; family Planococcaceae; genus Sporosarcina. Next base: position 1,490 of record CANSAF010000024.1, read on the forward strand.
ATTAAAAATAGGTGATGACATGAAGAATAAACAGTATTTTTCGAATACGGATTATCTTGCTGGAACAACTTTGAAAAATGATGAAGTGCCTGAACAGAATAATATGGCTTTACATGTTTGTGAAAATGAAGAAATCATCCTCCAAAATCGGATGAAACTGGCAAGCGAACTAGGTGAACCACTTACTCATTTTGTATGTGCCAATCAAACACATAGCGCTAATTTTTATCATGTGACAAAGCAAGATTTAGGACGCGGCGCAACGGATTTAGAAACTGCTATTCCAGACACAGATGCCTTATATACGTACGAACCAAATACCGTACTTTGCAGTTTTACAGCAGATTGTGTACCTGTCCTTTTTTATCATGAAACAAGCGGTTTAATTGGGGCTGTTCATTCGGGATGGCAAGGAACAGTGAAAGAGATTACACTAAAACTTTTTGAACATTTAAAGCGTGAAGAACAATGTCAACTAGATCAAATACACGTCCAAATTGGAATGGCTTTAAGCCAAGATAAGTTTGAAGTGGATGAAGATGTTTATTTAAAATTTAAAGCACTTGGTTACGCAGATGACTGGATGTATTTTAATGAAAAGACCAATAAATATCATATCGACAATCAACAAGTTGTGAAAAAGCAATGTGAAATCGCTGGGATTCCAAGTGAACAAATTGTAGTGGATCCGACTTGTACATTTACTTCTGAAGAAGGTTTTTCTTACAGACAAGACCGTAAATGTGGTAGACATGTCAGTTATATTTTACGAAAGAAATGAGATGAGGAAATGACAGTCAAAAAAATTACAACAGAGCAACAACTAGAAGAAGCTTTTGTTATTCGAAAAGCTGTATTTGTCGAGGAACAACATGTACCACTGGTCGATGAATTTGACGAGTACGACCATGTGGATGCAGAATGTAATCATATCCTTGTTTATCATGAAAATAAACCTGTTGGAACAGGACGTCTACGAGTCGTAGATCATGAAGGGAAACTTGAAAGAATTTGTCTGCTTGAAAATGTTCGATCTTTAGGACTTGGTAAAGTGATTATCGAAGCTTTGGAAGATATTGCGAAAGAACAGCATATCAAAAAAGTAAAGCTCCACGGACAAACGCATGCAGAAGGTTTTTATCAAAAATTAGGTTATGAAACGGCGTCCGATGTCTTTATGGAAGATGGCATTCCACATGTTTTAATGACAAAAACTTTTTAAGGGGGCTATCCGAATGCAGTGTGGCTCTAAATGTTTTCGCGTTGAGGTAGAAATGAACGGCGAGCAAAAAGAAGAAATTGTACGCGCGAGAACTTCCGTAAATGCGAGAAAAGTAATCCGAGAAAAATACGGAAAAGAAGTCTCCATTCTCTCCGCGGTAGAAGATAAAAAATAAATTTTATTATGAAAAGAAGTGCTGGTGGAAGATTTGGCACTTCTTTTTGTGTGATCTTTCTTAGTAATTACTTATTTTCTTTCCCATTTACTATTTACTTTCACGCCTGCGTCTACAAGTAAATTAAATAATGGACATCTTTGTTCTACTTTTTCTTGTAACTCTTGTAATACCTCGTCTGACTCATCTGTAGAAATAATTATCTTAATTGCTACTGTATCAAAGTATGTTTGTATACCTTCCACGCCTTGGAAGCCTCGAGGATCTAAATCCCCACTTGTTTTAAATTCTAGCTCCTGATAAGTTGCGCCTATCTCTTTTGCAATAAAAGCTGTCATAATCGAAGTACAAGATGATAAAGCACCTAGAAAGTATTCTAATGGATTTGGTCCACTGTTTAATCCTCCAAGTCTTTCCGGTTCGTCAATGAAAAATGCGGGTAAATCTCTCACTTGTATACGATTTTTTAATTTTTCTTCCCATTTACCTTCAACTGATAATGTTACTTTTTTGCTCATATTATTAACCTCCGCTTTCCAATTCACTTCTCCAACATCTCAATAAAATGCTTCAAAATTCTTGCTGTTAATCCCCAAATTGTATAATCTTTGTAATCATAAAACCATTCTTCAATTGCGCGTGTTCCCCATTTATAGTCGGAACCGCCTGCAATTTTATCATACGGGAAATTCTCGTCTGGTGTTGGATGCATCGATACTAAATGCATATATGGTTTATGATTTAATAACCATTTTAACGGAACGGTGAAAACTTCTTCGACTTCATCGCGATTATAGGCTGTTAGCGCAAGTGGATCATCAATCGTGACAACAAAAGGGTAAACGACAAAAGTTGGCGAAGCAATATAAGGACTTAACGCGGCGAGCACGTCTATTTTTTTAATATCCACGCCTAATTCTTCATGCGTTTCACGAAGTGCTGCCGCAAGTGGAGATGCATCTGTCGGGTCAATTTTTCCACCTGGAAAACTAATATCGCCTGGTTGTTTTCTCATTGAAAGTGCACGCACTTCAAATAATAGATGCCACTCACCTTCTATTTCAATTAAAGGAATTGTAATTGCAGAACGAAAAGCCGTTGTTTCACCAATAAATAACGGCGATTGCCCTTCTTGTAGTTGTTCTTTTAAACGATCTAAAAACATAAAGTTCCCCCCAGTTTCCATGCCTTGCTAGTTCTATCGTATCATTTTCTCTTCATCCAATAAAGAATATCAATTGACACCAACTTCACTTAATTGAATATTACAACAAGTTTTTATATAATTAAACTATAAGATTAATGGGGGTGTTAGAATTGACAAGTGGACAAAGACGTCCAAAAGAAGTATTAATTGATTTTGAAGAAAAAATGTCATTAGCGAATGCAGCCGCTTATTTTGAATCGATTTCAAGAAAATTAAAAGAAGAAGGGTCTTTCACTCTAAATTTGAATGGAAAAACAGTTGAAATTAAACCATCCTCGAGCGTTGAATTAGAGATTAAAGTTGAAAAAGAAAATGATAAACATAAATTTGAAATGGAACTTGAATGGGTAGAGGGACAAGATGACCAGACATTAACGATTGATTGAATGGGGAAATCCTCCCCATCCAATCATTTTTTAATTTCTAGAAATAGAATATATCGCAAAAAGTAATGCGACTACCACAATTCCACTTCCCCAAAAAGCCATGCTTGCAATGTTTCCTGTTTGCATGAATACAAGACCGCCAATTCCGGAACCCAGTGAAATCCCGATTTGTAGTGCAGAGTTATTGAAACTTTGTTGAATCGCTGCTGTTTCTGGGTCAATTTCAATTAAATAACTTTGTTGCGCAGGGGATAGAGCCCAACTCAGTGCACCCCAAATCATCATGACTGGAATAAATACAATTAGTGAAAACGTCGTAAACGGCAAGACAGCCATTGAAATTGCAAAAGCACTTAAGACAATTAAAATACTTTTTCTCGGACCAATTTTATCGGAAAGTGCACCGCCAAATGCCCCTCCACTTACCGCCGCAATTCCAAAAGCAAAGTAAATACCACTAATCCACGTCGAACTCAGTTGAAGATTCGTTTCTAAAAATGGTGTGAAATAAGCATACAATGTAAAATGCCCAGCCAACATCAAAAGAGTTGCCAAATGTGCGCCCATCAATTTTCCACTTCTCAACGTACGGATTTGCTGTGTTAAAGGAACCATCTTTTCTCCCGGTATCTCTTCTAAATAAAGATAAATTAATAACATAGATCCAATTGAAAGAAGAGCAATTCCTAAAAATAAAACCCGCCAACCAAATAAATCAGCAATCAAAATGCCAACCGGAACACCCAACACTAAAGACGAGCTAATCCCCATATAAACGAATCCTAAAGCTTTTGCTTGCTGTGTCGGTTGAACAATTTTGACTGCAATCGTTAATGATAATACGACAACAAGCGCTGTACTCATTGCTGTAATTACTCTTGCAATCATCATAAAGGTAAAATTCGGACTGAAAAAAGTCATCATATTTCCTAAGAAAAAAACAAATAAAGAAATTAAATATAATTTTTTCCGCTCTACTTTACTTGTAGCCACAAGTAAAATCGGTCCTGCAATCGCATAAATTAAAGCAAATATGGTAATTAATTGACCCGCTGTTCCAATTGAAATCGAAAACTCTTCCGCAATTGTTGGCAAAACCCCTCCGACAATTAATTCAACCAATCCCACCGCAACAGTCGCCAATGCTAAAATATAAATCCTGAAATTCACTTGTTTCATCCTCTCTCATATACCTAGAAGATTTACAGATAACAAAAAAACCTGATTACAAAAAATGAAAGTTGTCATTTTCTGTAATCAGGATATTTAAGGCTCCTGGTAGAAACCCTTTAGCCGTATTCTAAAGGTTATACAGTACAATATTCTTCTAAAAAATTATATTACTATGTTCACCTTTATTTTTCAAGTGCAAATAAAATAGCTGTCTAGGAAGTCCAATTTGTAGACTTTCTGGACAGCTTTGAAAACAAGTTTATCCAATCGCGACCATACGATCAATCGACAGTTTGGCTTTTTCTCTGATGTCTTCTGGAACAGTAATCTCTGGTTGATTATTCTTTAGGGCTGCGAGGACTTTTTCGAGTGTTATCATTTTCATAAATGGACACACTGCTTCGGGATTAGCCGCTACAAAGTGCTTTTCTGGATTTTGTTTTTCCATTTGATGAATGATTCCGACTTCCGTTGCGACAATAAATTCTTCAGCCGTTGAGATTTTAGACTGCTTTAGCATATTACCTGTCGATAAAATATGCGTCTTTTCTTCAGGTAAAATCCCTTCAGACTTTAAATACATGCTCGATGTTGAACAACCACATTCCGGGTGAATCAATAATTCTGCCTCTGGATGTTCAGCAAGTACTTCATCCACTTGTCCAGCTTTAATCCCCGCATGGACATGACATTCGCCCATCCAAATATGCATATTTTCGCGTCCTGTTTCATTCTTTACAAATTCCCCAAGAAACATATCTGGTAAAAAAAGAATTTCTTGCTCTTCGGGAATCGACTTCACGATTTCTACAGCATTTGAAGATGTGCAGCAATAATCAGTCTCCGCCTTCACTTCAGCAGTTGTATTCACGTAAGACACAACAACAGCGTCTGGATATTCTTTTTTCCATTCGCGTAATTGTTCAGCAGTAATTGAGTCTGCCAATGAACAGCCCGCCTCTAAATCTGGTAGTAATACAGTCTTTTCTGGATTTAAAATAGCAGCCGTTTCCGCCATAAAATGAACCCCACAAAACACAATCACATCTGCCGTTGTTTCTTCAGCCGCTCTTGCAAGTGCCAAGGAATCTCCAAGTACATCCGCAATATCTTGAATTTCCGGCAACTGATAATTATGTGCAAGCAAAATAGCATTTCGCTTCTTCTTCCATTTTTCAATCTCCGCGATTAAACTTTTTTTCTCTTCTGCTAGTACCATTTTATATTTCCCCCTCAATCATCACTTTTGCGCTAATATCTAGCGCTCGATAAGCATGCGTTAAAAATCCTAATGATATGTAATCGACTTTCGACTGCTCGTAGTCGGACAAATTATCCAGCGTAATTCCCCCAGAAGCTTCTGTAATAATGTGTTCAGGGACTAATTGAAGAAACTGATCAATTTCTTCCGGCGTTCGATTATCAAACATAATTACATCCGCACCAGCTTCGACAGCTTCAATCACTTGTGCTTTCGTTTCCGTCTCTACTTCAATTTTCACCATATGTCCAACTTTCTCACGAACATTTACAACTGCTTTTGTAATTGATCCAGCAAAAGCAATATGATTATCTTTAATCATGACCCCGTCATATAAACCGTAGCGATGATTATAACCGCCGCCACAATGTACTGCATACTTTTCTAGCATTCTCAGTCCCGGCGTTGTTTTTCGCGTATCACAAATGCGTGTGTGCGGATTATTCAACTTCTCCACCGCTCGCTTCGTTAATGTCGCAATGCCGCTCATTCTTTGAATTAAATTCAAAACGACACGTTCTCCCGTTAATAACGCCGCAACTTTCCCCGATATCTTCGCAAGTTGCTGCCCCTTTGAAATAGCATCTCCATCTTTGACCAGTAACTGAACTTCAATATCCGGATCTAGTAACTGAAAACCACAACTGACAATATCTTCACCACAAAAAACGCCAGCTTCTTTAGCAAGAAAAACCATCTCACCTTTTGTATCCGCTTCAAAAATTGAAGAAGTCGTTACGTCTTGCTCACCAATATCTTCGATGAAAAATTGCTCTACTAATAATCGTAACTTCACTTGATTCATAAAGCTCCGCCTTTCTTAAATCAAACTGTCTTTACACATATCATTACATATTTTTCATATAAAAACAACAACTAGAGACAGAGGCTTTTCATAAAAAAACTAGTTTTTATGTTTGCTTAATGAACAGCTTATTTCTACAAGACCTCAATGATATGATCCAAACAAAAAACGTTCCCAAAAGCTCATCATTCAGCTTTTGGGAACGCATCATATTTATTTCTTTTTAAAACCAATTAAATGTCTATAATAATTGTCTTCGGTATCAATCGTGTAGTTTAAAAGATCTTCGTTAATTGGTACTAACATCGCACGGTATAAAATTGGGAACACTGGGATTTCATCTACCATTAATTGTTGCCACTCTTTATACACATTCTGACGGTACCCTAAGTCAAATGCGTCTTCAGAAAGCCCGTCTTCAAGTAATTCCGTATTTTTTTCACTTTCATAACGTGGGAAGTTAAACATTGCTTTCGTTCCATATAAACCTGTTGGGTCAACGTCTGATCCAACTGACCAAGCACCCATATAAATATCTAATTCAGGGTCATCATTTCCACCGTTACCAACACGGTCATAGAATGTGTTGAACTCTTGTAAACGTCCGTCTAATAACTCAACGTTAATCCCTACTGCTTCCCAAGCTTGCATATAGTAGTTTGCAATTGGTTCAGCAGTTTCTCCACCTGACATTGAAGCAAAGTTCAATTTCAGTTCAGAACCATCTGGATTTTCAACAAATCCATCGCCATCTGTATCTTCATAACCTGCGTCTGCTAAAATTTCTTTTGCTTTTTCTGGGTCATACTTTGGCGTTTCAATTGTTCCATCATGGAAGCTTGCATGAGATGGTGCAATAAGTGTTGTACCTGCCCAACGGAATCCATCATAGAATCTTTCACCAACAGCGTCATTGTCGACTGCATACCACATTGCTTTACGTAACTCAACATCACTTACTTTTGACTCTTCAGGCTTGTATTCAATTTGTTTATTTTCTTTATCCCATGTACCAAATTTAAATCCGATATATGTGTATGACCCTTCAACATTTCCAAGGAATTTTACACCTTCCATATCTTTATTCGTTTCATACTGATCTGTTGGGAATGCATCAACAGTGTCAAGATTCCCAGATTTAAGCTCATTTGCCACTACTGACGAGTCCACAACTTTTAAAATAACTTCATCAAGTTTTGGTGCACCTTGCCAGTAATCTTCGTTTTTAGAATAAACAACTGACTCTCCTGATACAATGCTTTCCACTTTAAATGGTCCCATTCCGATTGGATTTTTACGAACCGCATCCGAAGCAGACATTTCCGCTACAGGGATATCTTTAAAAATATGTTTTGGCATTGCATATGACCAAATTCCACCTGCAAGTAATGATGGCGTTGGATCTGTATACGTAATCTCTAATGTTTTTTCATCAATTACGTTAATACCAGAAATCGTATCTGCTTCTCCAGCATTATATGCTTCCATACCTTCAATAATTGTGAAGTCTGAACCATAACGTGGCCCGTCATAATCTGCATGTCCAATAACTTCATATGAGTATGCCCAGTCCTCTGCTGTAACAGGCTCTCCATCATGCCAATTTACATTGTCACGAATTTTAAATGTCCAAACTGTATAATCATCATTGTGTTCAAATGTTGCTGCACCGTCTTGTGTGAATTGGAAATCTTCATCCATTCCTAGTAAACTTTCATCAAACCACTCGATTACTTTTGCATCGAATGCCCCCGCATAAAAGTTAAAGTTCAGCGTTCCTTCAAATGGCGTATCCGTAACTAAACCATATTTTAACGTGCCGCCTTCTTCAACTTCTCCCGCTTCACCACGTGTATCAAATTCATCGATACGAGATCCGTCTCCTGCTACATCCCCGTCTTTTTCATCTTTTTCTTCTTGTTGTGCTGTATTATCGTCATCTTTCTTTTCCCCATCGTCTTTCTTACCATCGTCATTTCCACTACATGCCGCTAATGCAAACACAAGTACTAATAACAGAGCTAATAAAGCCTTATTCAAACCCTTCATATACAAACTCCCCCTTCTTTGTAATTGTTTTTACCTTGATTCGTTTTGTCATGCGCTACAGCTCTGATCAAGCCCTAGAGCATCACCTCCTCAAAGTTAGGCTCTTCAAACAGTCATCATGCCGACTTGCTGAATACACCTTCTTTTTCCGTTAAACTCTTGATCCATTAACCCCTTCTTTGTCTTGCATCTGTTGCACGCTTCATTGCTTCCCCTACATTTCGTACAGCCAACATCAATATTAAAATCAGTAAAGCTGCGGGCAACCAAATCCACCATCTATGTTCTAAGACTTGTGGATTTCGCGCATAACTTAATAATGTCCCTAGACTCGGTGTTGACTCGGGAAATCCAAATCCTAAAAACGATAATCCTGATTCAATTCCAATATTTGCTGCTAGGTTCAGCGTCATCGTTACAATAATTAACGAGCTTAAATTCGGTAATAATTGAGTAAACATAATCTTTATATGGGATGATCCCAATGTTTTCGACGCTTGGATATAATCCAACTCTCCTTCTTGTAAAGCTCTGGACCGAATCAGCCGGGTAATCCCCATCCATAAAAACAACGTCATAATGAGCGAGAAATTGGTAACAGTGTATTTAGGCACAATTGCAACAAAAACAATAACAATCATTAAGAATGGTAATACCATGAAGAAATCAACAATTCTCATCATAATATTATCGACTGTTCCGCCGAAATAACCTGAAATAATCCCGACAACAATCCCAATGAAACCACTCATTAAAGTAACCAAAATCCCAATAGTCAGTGAGTTCTTCGTCCCAATGATTAATTGACCGAAAACATCACGCCCGCCATAATCTGTTCCTAGCCAATATTCACTTGAAGGTGGTTCATTAATGGCAAATAAATCAACTTTGACAATCTCATCTTGATTTAAAGTCCATGAAACACCGTATACAAACGCTGCGATTAATATTAATAGCAATAACGATGCCATTGCCAACTTATCTTTTTTTAATTCTCGCCAAACGACTCTTAAACCACTTGGACTTTTTTCAATTTCTTTTACTTCTATCTCAACGCTTGATTGATTTGTTTCCATTTCATTTCACCTCTTTTGTGAGCATAGTTTATTTAATACGAATTCTAGGGTCTACAAGACTTAAAACGATGTCAGAAATTAATGACCCAAGAATTGTAGCTAAGCCGAAAATTAAAACCGTCGCTGTCACTACAGAATAATCTCGTAAATTAATCGAGTCTAAAAATAGTTGGCCCATTCCGGGATAACTAAAAATCGTTTCGACGAAAATCGAACCGCCAATTAACGCCGCCATTTCATAACCGAAAAATGCAGCAATTGGAAGTAGCGCATTTCTGAAAATATGACGATTATAAACTCTAGACTCAGATGCTCCTTTTGCTCTTGCAGTGAGAATGAAATCTTTTTGTTTCGTATCGATAATTTCACTTCGTAAATATTGAACGGTTCCTACCGTTGCAATAAGCGCCATAGAAATTGCTGGCAATAACATATGGTGAATTTTACTCATAAAATAAGAAAATGTTCCCGGTGTCAATCCAGGCTTTACACTTCCGCCCGTTGGAAACCAGTCTAAATAGAAACCAAAAAACCAAACCATCAATAATGCGAAAATAAATAGAGGTGTTGCAAATCCAATATACGTGTATCCCGTAATTAATTGATCCGCGATACGATCATTATAACGGCCACTAATAACTCCAAGTGGAATTGCAATTAAATACGTAATGACTAATGACAGCAAAGACAGCCATAAAGTATTGGTCATTCTTTCCGAAAGCAGTTCTGTTACTTGAACTTTATGTCTAAAGGATATGCCAAAGTCACCTTGTACAACCCCAGAAATCCATCTTCCATATTGCTGATACCATGGATCATTAAAACCAAGTTCTTCTCGTTTTTTCTCTATCGTTTCAAAATCCAAACTCGGATCAATTTGCCCAGATAATGCATCTCCCGGCATTAAACCTGCTAAAAAAAAGATTAAAATACTCAATAAAATGAGCTGCGGAATCATAATGAGGATACGTCTAACAATAAACTTCCACATAATTATTCACCCCGCCCCGGCAACGCCACTAAATGAGTGTCCGAAATTTTTCGAAGAGGATAGACCAATCCATCTTCATCAAAATAATCACTAAACGATTCTTCATATTCCTTTTGAACTTGCGCCCTGAAGTTAATTTGCTTTCCGCGATTTCTTGGATCTATATCTGGAATCGCAGACACCAATCGTTTCGTATAAATATGTTGTGGATTATTAAAGATTTCGTCGGTATTACCTTCCTCCACAAATCTACCTTTATACATAATCCCAATTCGGTCACAAACATGACGAATGACCCCTAAATCATGTCCGATGAAAATATACGTTAGCCCATACTCTTCTTGAATTTGCTGCATAAAATTCAGCACTTGTGCTTGTACCGATACGTCCAGTGCAGATACTGGCTCATCCGCAATAATCAGTTTCGGTTGCAGTGCGACTGCACGTGCAATCCCAATTCTTTGCCTTTGTCCACCTGAAAACTGGTGTGGATATTTATAGATACTTTCAGGACTCAGACCTACAATTTCAAGCAGTTCATAAATTCTTTTTTTCTCTTCCGATTTTGATAATTTCTCAAAGTTTCGTAATGGCTCCGCCAATATCTCATACACACGTTTTCGCGGATTCAATGAAGAGTAAGGATCTTGGAAAATCATTTGTACGTCTTTTCTGAAATCTTCTCTCGTTCCTCGTTCATTTGTTACGTCTTTTCCATCAAAAATAATATTACCTGCTGTTATTTTATTTAAGCCCATAATTGCGCGACCCGTCGTAGATTTTCCAGAACCTGATTCGCCGACCAATCCATAAGTCTTTCCTTTTTCAATTCGCATCGTAACGCCGTCAACAGCTTTTACATGGTCAACAGTTCTGCCAAAAATTCCGCCTTTAATTGGAAAATGGACTTTTAAATCATTTACTTCAAGATACGCCATATTGTCCATCCTCCCTTTCACCCGGTAGATAAAAATCCTGATAACAAGTACAGCGAACAAAATGTTCTGGCTCTACTTCTTCCAAAGTTGGATTTTCCGCATGTTTTGACGCGTCTATCCAAGGAATTCTTGCACTAAAACGGCAACCCGTTCTTGGTAGGTTCTGCAAAGCAGGAACGACACCTTGAATGACATGTAATTCCGATTTTGGCTGAACATTAGCCGGTATCGAATTTAATAAAGACTTCGTATACGGATGAAGCGGATTTTCAAACAGAGTAAAAACGTCTGCTATTTCAACAATTTGACCCGCGTACATGACCGCAACTCTGTCTGCTATCTCAGCAACCACACCCAAGTCATGTGTAATTAGAACAATCCCAGCATCCATTTTTTCTTTCAATTCATTCACTAATCCTAGAATTTGCGACTGGATTGTCGCGTCTAGTGCAGTTGTCGGCTCATCAGCAATTAAAAGGCTTGGATTATTCGCAATCGCAATCGCAATAATAATCCGTTGTCTCATCCCACCCGACAACTCGTGTGGAAACTGGTCATACGTTCTTTCTGGATAAAGAATCCCTACTTGATCAAGTAAAGACAATACCCTTTCTTTCCTTTTGGCTGCCGACATTGATGGATTATGTAAAAAAAGTACCTCATCAATTTGTTGACCAATAATCATTAAAGGATTTAAAGCCGTCAGAGGGTCTTGGAAAATCATCCCCATCGATTTACCTCTTAACTTATTTAATTGTACTGGAGAAATCCCAACTAAATTTTGGCCATTATACTTAATTTCTCCTTCAATTTTTGCCTGTCGATGAAGCCCCATTATTGAGAATGCTAAAGCACTTTTCCCACATCCTGATTCTCCAACAATCGCAAGTACCTCATTCTTATTAACCGTCAACGATACATCATCAACCGCTGGATAGTACGCATCGCCAATTCGAAATGATGTTGTTAAATGATTCACTTCAAGAATACGATTAGACATTTTCTCACCGTCCTAGTTAAAAAATTACATTTCTATCAACCTTACATATTCATGCACAAAACACTTAATCTTTTACCGCTTAGACACTATATTAAAATATAAATTCCATTTGATTTTTGTATAAATTAATTCATATATTTATACATTTTCTTCACATTGACTTTCATCATCAATACTAAAAATAAAATAGAATTGTACTTATATAGCTAATTTTCTGTTTTTAAAAAGCGGAATAACACATGAAATTATCTGCCTCTAGCCTAAGAGACATTAAAAAAACAATATACAACTGAATTATCTGAAAACTAAACAGAATATGAATCGATATTCATTACTTCCTACATTTAATCAATAACTATTCTAATTGTCAAGATGCTTTTGTTCTACTTGGTCAAATCCTTTTAATATTCAATTAGTAATATCTGTTTATTTTCCAGTTTCAAAAAATCATTGTAAATCTCTCGTTCAAATGAATGCGCTTTCATTTATGCTTTTATTATAGCACAAGAAAAATGTAATTGTGATTGAAATTTGTGAATTATTGGTTTTTAATTACAATAATTTTACAATAACCCCATCAACACAACCTTTAGAACGTTTCAGTTTACTAAGTAATGTGATAAAATTCAAATATAAATATTGTAAATTAATAGAACCTTTTTTGTTTTTAATCGTATAAGAGATAATCGGTTTTACATGATTTAAAGAAAAAAGGAGGGATTTCTTTGTTATTGCATTATAAATGTCCAAGTTGTGGTGGGAATATGGCATTTGATGTTGATACAGGTACGCTTCTATGTCCAAACTGTCATCATGAGGAGAATATCGAAACATATAACGATGAATATATAGAACAAAATTTTGATGGAGAAGACACAGTTGAGTACCGTTGTGATAACTGCGGGGGAACAGTCATTACAGATGCCGACACAACGGCTACATCTTGTAGTTTCTGTGGTTCTGGTGTCGTCATGGGAGATCGACTAGCTGGAAAACTTGCGCCTGTGAAAATTATTCCATTTACAGTAAGCAAAACTGAAGCGCAAGAACAATTTAAAAAATGGTGTAAAAACGGTCGCTTTATCCCAAATAGTTTCAAGTTGAATAGTCGAATTGAAAATATTACAGGGATGTATGTGCCTTATTTTATTTATGATTTGCATTCAAAGGTAACGCTCGATGCAGTTGGTACAAAAGTTTCTTCTTATAGAAAAGGCGACTATATTTACACAGAAACAAAGTTTTATCAAGTTAGCCGAGATTTTGACTTATTTTACAATAAAGTACCCGCTGATGCTTCGGAAAAAATGCAAGATGAAATTATGAATAAAGTAGAACCTTATCATTATGAGGATTTAAAAATATTCAAAACACCTTATTTAGCTGGATATTTAGCGGAAAAATATAATTATGACGCCAAAGATTTATTTAATCGTATTAAAACAAAAGTTTTTCCATTTGCGGATAATTATTTACGTAAGTCTGTCGCAGGCTATGCAACATTGACGAATAAAGACGAATCGATTCAAATTCAAGAGAAAAATAGCATGTATGTATTATTCCCAATTTGGATTGTTTCTTATGATTACGAAGATCAAAAACATACACTCGTCATGAACGGACAAACCGGAAAGATTGTTGGAAAAACACCGTTAAGTATCGGAAAAGTAGCACTCTGGCTAGGCGGAATTTCGGCAGCTTCTTTCACAATCATTAAAATTTTTAGCGGCATTTCGGGAGGTGTTTGGTGGTGAGAATAACTAAATTTTTCATCGCATTATTCGTCGTTTTTCTACTCGTTCCGCTATTTTCTACCGCTCACGCAGCGACAGATAGACAAAGAATTTTTGATGATGCCCATACTCTTTCTGACAAGGAAAAATCGTCTCTAGAACGCTTTGCCCAAAAATATAGTGACAAGCGTAAAGTAGATTTTATCATCATTACGATGGATGGCGATGAAGATATTACAAAATATATGGGTGATTTATATGATGAAAAAGGATTTGGCTATGATAAAAAACATGGAGATGTTGCGTTAATAGCTTTGAATACGCACCCCAAAAAACGAGATGTTCAATTAGCCGGTTTTGGTGAAGTGGAATATAAATTACCGGATGAGCGATTTTACACCATTCGTGAAAAAATTACGCCAAACTTATCCGACGGCAATTACCAGGCAGCTTTTGAAGATTTCATCAAATTATCTGCACGGTATATGCAATTTAAACCGGGTGTAGATCCAGCTAATCCCGTTTATAATCCTTATGTACAAATCATCATTGCCTTTCTCATTGGGCTGATTACCGTCGGAATTATGGCTTCAAATCGACGACCAAAAATCACCTTTACAGCCGCAACTTATTTCGATGAACGTACATCAAAAGTGAATCGACAAGAAGATAAATATTTGCGTAGAACAATCTCTAAAACCTACTCTCCACAAAAGAAAGATAGTGGCGGTGGAGGCAGCGGTGGTGGATTTTCCGGTGGCGGTACAACTGGCGGCGGAAGTTCATTCAGTGGAAGTCGCGGGAAATTTTAATGGAAAAGAGGTGTTCAGAAAGTCTCAAAAACTTTCCGAACACCCCCTAATTTTTAACAAATTTTAAACGAGTATACTCCACTCAATGATAAAATAAAGAATAGCCGCAATCGCTAAAATGATTAAAAAAATAGACGTTGTTAATACTGGAAAACTAATCATATAAAAGAGACCCGTCTCAATTTGCTGTTTCTTTTTCACAAAGCTATAAGTAGCAAAAATGATAATAACAACCCCTAAAACGGCTGCACCTGAACCTACGATCAATGCCAACACATTACTAATCATTTTACCCGTATCACCAATTAAAAAATGTAAACTCGATGATAATGAGCCTATCCCGATAATCGCAATAGCTGTACGAATCCAAGCCAAATAAGTTCGTTCATTGGCAAGATGTTGCTGCGTATAGAGTAATTGATTGTTTTTTTCACGTTGTGCCATAGAATCCCTTCTTCGCTACACATTTAGAATGTTCCGACTACTTATTTTTATTATAACAAAAATGAAGAGGGCTGTCAGGATTTGAGGACTGATGTCATCTGCTTTTTAAATGTTCATTCCACTTTTTTTCAATAACTCTTTGTTCTTCTCTTTGAATATTTGATTATGTGAAGAAACCATGCCAATTGCTGTAGCTTCAGGTTGGATGTATTGCTTTGCTTTATTGACTGCGTTTGCTGCGTCCTGAAATGCACCTGCAATTAAATTCACTTTACCATCATGCTTTAAAATATCGCCCGCAGCATATAAACCTGGAATGGAAGACTCGCTTGTAACATTTCCAGCAATATAATAATCATCTATCATTTCAACCTTCACTTCACTATTCTCCAGTAATTTCGCATCTTGTTCATACCCATGATTAATAATAACTTCATCGATCGGTAAATGAGAAATTTCTCCGGTTTCATGATTTGTCAGTTCTACTCGTTCAATACATGCATTATTTTTACAAGCGAGTAACTTTGTAATGGACGTATGACAATAACACTCAACCGAACTTTTCTTCAATTGCGTGACTTGTGACTCGTGACCCGAAAACTCACCTTTTCGATAAGTAATAAAGATTTTTTTAGCAATTGGTTCTAACTCATTTGCCCAGTCTATTGCAGAATTTCCTCCGCCCGAAATAATAATCGTCTTATCTTCAAAAGACTTTAATGACTTCACCGTGTAATTAAGATTAGCAATTTCAAATCGCTCTGCACCTTCTATTTTCAACTTTTGTGGCTTTAATATGCCACTACCAATCGCAACAATGATTGTTTTTGTAAAATGCTTTCGACCCGAAGCAGCCCTTAATACAAAAATGCCATCTTCATTACGTGTCATTGATGTAATTTTTTCGTTCAATACAACCGTTGGATTAAATGTTAAACCTTGTTCAACAAGCTGCTCAATCAACTTTGCACCTGTAATCGGTGTTTGTCCGCCTACATCCCAAATCATTTTTTCCGGATAGACATGAATTTTCCCACCTAATTTCGGCTGATATTCAATCAATTTCGTTTTCATTTCTCTAAGCCCGCTATAAAAAGTAGAGTAAAGCCCCGCCGGACCTCCCCCTATTACCGTCACATCAAATAACTCATCGTATTGCCTCACTACGGTCCCTCCTACATAACCAAATGCAATTGATTATCATTCTCAATATAATATATATCTTTTTCTAAATTTTTTCAACAAAAAGTTTAGTGTTGACATTTAAAATAGACGGACTTATGATTAACTAACTGATATTGAGAATCATTATCAGTTAGTTAATCAATACTTTTTAAAGGAGGATAATAAGATGGTTCGCCTATCAACGGTAGATTTAAATATTGGTTATGGTGAACGGTTAATTGTAAATAATCTTAGTCTTACAATTCCGGATAAAAAGATTACAACAATCATTGGTCCTAATGGCTGTGGAAAATCGACCTTATTAAAAGCAATGACGCGAATTATTCCGAAGAAGTCGGGAGCTGTTTTATTAGATGGCGTTAATATTTCAAAAGAAAGCACTAAAGCGCTTGCTAAAAAAATGGCGATTCTTCCACAAACGCCAGAAAGTACAAATGGTTTAACAGTTAGCGAATTGGTTTCTTACGGTCGCTTTCCTTATCAAAAAGGCTTTGGACAATTGACAAAAAAAGATTTCGAAGTCATTGAATGGGCACTGGAAGTAACGGGAACGAAGGATTTTAAATATCGTCCTGTTGACGCATTATCGGGTGGTCAACGTCAACGCGTTTGGATTGCGATGGCATTAGCTCAGGAAACCGATATTATCTTCCTAGATGAACCGACGACTTATTTAGATATGGCACATCAACTAGAAATACTAGAACTTTTACAAAGATTAAATACTGAACAGGAACGAACGATTATTATGGTGCTACATGATTTAAATCAAGCAGCTCGTTTTGCAGACTATATCATTGCCTTAAAAGACGGAAAAATTGTTGAAGCGGGCACTTGTGAAAAAGTAATTCATCATGACGTACTAAAAAAAGTCTTTCAAATCGATGCGAAAATCGGGCGCGATCCCGAAACCAATAAACCAATATGCCTGACTTATAATTTATTAAAAGGAGAGAAACAAGTTGAAAAAGATTTTATTTCCTTTCCTGCTGCTAGTGGTTCTCGTGATGAGTGCTTGTAGTGGTGAAACAAAAACCAAAGACGAAACAAAAGAAAAAGAAACAGACACCATTACTTATCAATCAGAAACTGGTCCGATTGAAGTACCTGCAAATCCACAACGTGTTATTTTATTATCCGGCTTCACAGGAAACGTACTTCATTTAGGCGTAAATGTCATTGGTGTTGACGTTTGGTCAAAAGATAACCCTACTTTTGCCGAAGAATTAAAAGACGTTGAAGAAGTTTCAGATGAAAGTTTAGAAAAGATTTTAGAACTCGAACCAGACCTCATTATTGGATTAAATAATATTAAAAATATAGATAAATTAAGCGAAATTGCACCAACTGTAACTTATACATGGGGTCAAGTAGATTATTTAACGCAACACTTAGAGATTGGAAAACTCTTAAATAAAGAAGCTGAAGCACAAGAATGGGTAGAAGATTTTAAAAAGCGTGCCGAAACAACTGGTGAAAAAATCCGAGCAAAAATTGGTGAGGATGCAACTATTACTGTTATTGAAAATTATGAAAAAGATTTATATGTATTCGGTGATAACTGGGCACGCGGGACAGAAATTTTATATCAGGCAATGCAATTAAAAATGCATGAAAAAGTAGAGGAAATGGCTTTAGATTCAGGTTTTTATACATTATCTGCTGAAGTACTTCCAGAGTATGTCGGTGATTATTTAATCTTAAGTAAATATACAAATGCCGATTCTTCTTTCCAGGAAACAGAAGCTTATAAAAATATGCCTGCTGTGAAAAATAATCACGTCTTTGAAATGCTTGGAAACGGAGCTTCTTTTAGTGATCCAGTCACATTAGAAAAGCAATTACAATTTTTCGAGTCATCATTTTTAGGCGAATAAATTTTAAGAAGCCCATTAATTGATTCGTGAAAAATAGGGATGAAAAGGCATCCAATGTTCAACTTTGGACTTGCCTTTTCTATTTACGAAAGAAAAGATGAGATATTTATGATAAAAAACGAAGTACAAAGAATACCATTTATAATTAAATTGCTAGGTAGCGTTTTAGCATTATTATGTATGTTTGTCATTGCCAATATTTTTGGGGCTGCAAATATTGAGGCGAAAGAGATTTGGCTTGCATTTTTTTCAAGCTCTTCCGAAGAAAATAATTCGATTATCCGCGAAATTCGATTACCGCGGGAACTGGCTGCAATATTTGTTGGGGCTGCCCTCGCTGTTTCCGGAGCCGTTATGCAAGGCATGACTAGAAATCCACTCGCTGATCCTGGTTTACTCGGTTTGTCTGCTGGAGCAAATGCAGCTTTGGCAATTACAATTGCCTTTCTTCCTGCTGTAAATTATTTTGGCATTATGATTGCATGTTTTATCGGTGCCGCAATTGGCGCTGGTATGGTTTTTGGCATTGCCGCGATACAAAAAGGAGGGTTTTCTCCATTTCGAATTGTTTTAGCCGGGGCCGCAATATCCGCTTTTCTTTATGCAATTGCTGAAGGAATCGGACTCTACTTTAAAATTTCAAAAAACATTTCAATGTGGACTTCTGGCGGAATGGTGGGCACTTCTTGGGGACAACTCCAAGTGATTATTCCATTTATTTTAATAGGCGTTTTGCTGGCGATGTTACTTTCTAGACAACTTACCATTCTTAGTTTGGATGAAGAAGTAGCGGTTGGTTTAGGACAAAATACAAAGAAAATAAAATTCTTTTTATTTATTGTCATTACATTACTTGCCGGTGCTGCCGTTGCTTTAGTTGGAAATATGGTTTTTATCGGTCTAATGGTTCCCCATATTGTACGCGCGATGGTCGGAACAGATTATCGTTTAATCATCCCTATGTCCGCAGTTATCGGGGCAACTTTGATGTTATTCGCGGACACATTAGGGCGGACCATTCATGCACCTTATGAGACGCCTGTTGCTGCTATCGTTGCTTTAATCGGTTTACCTTTCTTCTTAGTAATTGTGCGTAAAGGAGGTAAAGCCTTTTCATGATTCATCCATCGATGATTAAAAAACAAAGAATGATTTTATTACTGTTAACTGCACTTATTTTAGCAACAATTGTCATTGGCATGGGCATAGGATATTCGACTTTATCTTACAATCGATTAATCCCGACCCTTTTAGGACACGGGACATTTAAAGAAGAATTTATTTTGTTTTCCATTCGACTCCCAAGATTATTCATTACTTTATTGGCAGGAATGGCGCTCGCATTATCTGGAGCAATTTTGCAAAGTCTTACACGTAATGATTTAGCTGACCCAGGTATTATTGGGATTAATTCGGGGGCAGGAGTAGCAATCGCTATATTCTTTTTATTTTTTCCATTAGAGGTCGGATCATTTGCTTATTTATTACCTGTGGTAGCTTTTTTGGGAGCTTTATTATCCGCTATCCTCATTTATTTATGCGCTTATCATAAAACAGAAGGCCTTCAACCTGTGAAGTTAGTTCTAGTTGGTATCGGATTTTCCTTTGCACTTTCGGGAATAATGATTTTGCTCATTTCATCAGCAGATCGAACAAAAGTGGACTTTATCGCTAAATGGTTGGCGGGAAATATTTGGGGAACGGATTGGCCATTTATATGGGCGATTATTCCGTGGTTATTGGTCTTAATCCCTTTTACATTGTACAAATCAAATCGCCTCAATCTAATTCGACTTAGTGAATCTGTAGCCATTGGCGTAGGTGTCTCAATTGAAAAGGATCGTATAATTTTACTATTAACAGCCGTTGCACTCGCCGCCTCAGCTGTTTCCGTCACGGGGGGTATTTCCTTCATCGGGTTAATGGCTCCTCATATTGCGAAAGCATTGGTCGGTGCTAGACATCAATTAATGATTCCCGTCGCAATTCTAATTGGCGGCTGGCTATTAGTTGTTGCAGATACAATCGGTCACAATATTCTTTCTCCAGACGGTATCCCAGCAGGTATCATGGTCGCATTAATTGGCGGGCCTTATTTTATTTACTTATTATTAAAGAAATAGGCTTACAGAAAGTCTAAGAATAGACTTTCTGTAAGCCTTTGTTTTTGGTAAATTACAATCAAAAATTCTTATGCATCCACTTTTTCTAAACTATCTTCAATGAAAGAAAGTCTTAAGATTTCATCGCCTTTAAAACTTTTTCCTTCATGCTCAACTTCGTACTGGACACGGGCATTTAAGTTCGCCGGTAAATTCTCCAATTCAAACATTTCAAATCTACGATCCATTTCCTCGTCTATTTGTCGATCACTGGCTTCAATAAATTCCCCCGCATGATTTTCTACTTGAAAACCTGTAATCGTTTTTTGACTTTGTAACAACAAAGACAATGTAAAGTACTCGTCGTGATTGGTAACAACCGCCATTTTCGATAAATAATTAGCCATCGCTGAAGGTTCATCCGCATCCTTTTTTAATGCCTCAACACCAATTGCGTACTTGCCTTTTTCAATTTGAATGGTTTTTTGGTTCATCTTTTCTAATCCCCTTTAACTATTTGATAAATATTTATGCAACTTTATTAAGCATACCAGTTGATCATATAAAGTTACTCATGTTTGCTTAACGAGATATTTATTTTATGCGGATTATTAGATTATTTATGATAAGGCTCACCCTTCATAATTCTAAACGCCCGATACACTTGCTCCATTAAAATTAACTTCATCATTTGATGCGGGAAAGTCATCTTGGAGAATGAAAGCAGTTCATCAGCACGTTTGTAAATAGAATCGTGGAGACCGAGTGATCCGCCGATAACAAAAACGACTTTGCTGCGACCATACGTCATGAGCGCTTCCATATCTGTTGCGAGTTGTTCTGATGTTTTCATTTTCCCTTCAATTGCGAGTGCAATGACATATGCATCTGTTGGGATTTTAGCTAAAATGCGATCTGCTTCTTTCTTCTTCACAAGTTCCATATCCGCTTCACTCAATGATTCAGGCGCTTTTTCATCTGCCACTTCGACTAAATTCATTTTTGCATAGGATTTTAAGCGTTTATCGAACTCATCCATGCCCATTTTTAAATACTTTTCCTTTAATTTCCCTACAGTTATGATTGTAATATTCACAAGTTTATCCACCTTTTTTTCGTCATTATAAACACTTTTTATACACATATCCACAAGTTATAACTACATATTGTGCCCGATTATTCGTTCGCCACTATATGCGAAACTCATTTTAATCCTGTTATTAACATGTGGATAACTTTTTATTTTAAATGTAAACGCCATCATTTTTAATATTTAAATCACTTTTTAATAAATCACTTTAACCCTTGCGATAATTAGATTCGTTGACCTTTCGCATGATTGATTTACAAGCTTTTATAGATCAAATAAAGTTATTCACAATTTCTAATAATTGTCCACAATCCATTTTAAATTAAGCTTTTAAAAGTTTTCCACACTATAAAAATACAGTCGTCAACTTCTAAGCTTATTTTAACACGATTCGACAGGAAGATTTACTTTTGATTGCGGATGAATTTACATTCCTTGCATACGAATTTACAGCGCGTCCTTATGAATTTACATCAATGACGTCTGAGTTTACAGTCCCCGAATGAGTTCACAACGAATACGCCCCAGTTCACAGCAAGTCGCGGCGAGTTTACAGCAATCGCTCACAAGTTTACAGCCCCGACATGAGTTCACAACAAAGACGTTCCAGTTCACGGCAAACAGCAGCGAATTTAAATCGACGACGTCTGATTTCACAAGCCCGACACGAGCGCACAACAAATCAGAGCTTTCCAGAAAATCTATAGCTAGACTTTCTAGAAAGCTCCATTAATTACCTTAAAATGTTGTGCCGTCTTCTAAAATCATTTCTAATTCAAGTACTTCGCCTTCTCGATATACTTTAATTTTCATTGATTCGCCGACTTCTTTTTCATTATACAAATGCTTCCTTAAAGAAATCATATCTGTAATTGATTCGCCGTCCATTTCGACAATGACGTCATAACGCTCCACACCTGCAAGATCTGCTGGTGAATCCGGTACGATATCATTGATGACGACGCCTTCTTTAACTTCTTTCGGCAATTTTAAAACGAATTGTTGTTGGATTGGGATGCTTGCTAAATCGATGAGCGTCACACCCATCGTAGGACGGATAACTTCTCCGTGTTTTTCCAACTTCTCAATAATCGGTGCAGCTAAGTTAATTGGGATGGCAAGTCCAATTCCTTCTACTGTTTCCTGCGAAATTTTCATCGAGTTAATGCCGATTAATTCGCCGGCTAAGTTAATGAGTGCGCCACCTGAGTTTCCAGGGTTAATGGCTGCGTCTGTTTGTAAAACGTCTGCATACCAATCAACACGTCCGTCTCGGTCAAAGTCGATTGGAATAGAACGGTCTTTTCCCGAAACTACACCGACTGTAACGGAGCCTGAAAATCCTAAACCAAGTGGATTTCCGATTGCGATCACATTTTCTCCGCGTTTTAATAAATCAGAGTTTCCAAATTCCGCAACAGCGTCGACTAACTCATCATCAATTTCAATGACCGCTAAATCAGTCCATATATCACTTCCGATTAGCTTACCTTCTGTTTTAGTTCCATCGTCAAATGTAATTTCAAGCATTTCGGCATTCTCTACAACATGATGATTCGAAACGATATAAGCCTTGCCGTTAGCTTTCTTATAAATAACGCCTGAACCTGTTCCTGTTTCCTGAGTTGTTTCTGTAGAAGACCAGAAATCATTTACTGTTTGCAAATTGGTTACGCCGACAACAGTATGCGCCGTTTTATCGACGACATCTGTTATATCCGTCCGAATATCCGCGTAAATTTGTTTTGAAGATGACCCTTGATCCTTTAAAACTGATTCAGGAGGTGTAATATTTTCTGTTGGTGTTAAAATCCAAACAAGCAATGCGCCAACGACTACGCCTATAATTCCAGCTAAAAAAGCCCCCATTGGATTAGATTTAGGCTTTCTGGGTGTCGGGTTAAAATCATCCATTTCCATCATCCTTTCCTCATATCTATTCCCTAATTTTTTCAGTAATAGCCAAAAACCTTACTAAGCATATGAGTATTCTCCAATACTACAAAGTAAGGTTTTTTTCGGCCACAGATTTTATCTTTAAACTGTCACCAGTTTTGTTGGTTCTTCTGGGTCTGTATCAAATAAATGAACAAACTCTCCCGCAATAATCCCGCAAGTTTCCAATGTTTGTGCTACGCTCATTTTCGCAAGATCTTTCATATTATTATCTTTACTCAAATGCGCTAAATAAATACTTGTTTCTTTTTCAGCAACAACTTCGCTCATCGCAACTGCCGCGTCTTCATTGGAGACATGTCCAACATCACTTAATATTCTACGTTTAACTGACCAAGGATAGCGCCCCATTTGCAACATCCCAACGTCATGATTGCTTTCAAAAACATATGCGTCAGACGCTTGAATAATCCCTTTCATACGATCACTGACATAACCCGTATCCGTAATAATCGAAAGTTTTCGGTCGTTTTGATAAAAAGTATAAAACATCGGATCGGCCGCGTCATGCGATACACCAAAAGATTCGATATCCATGCCGCCAAATGTTTTCACCGTTTCCATATCAAATGTAAAACGTTGATCGAGTGGCACTGTTCCGATTAAACCATCCATCGCTTTCCATGTTTTTTCATTTGCGTAAATTGGAATCTGGTATTTTCTCGCCACAACACCAAGCCCTTTAATATGGTCGCTATGTTCATGCGTTACAAAAATACCGTCCAAATCTGCCATAGAACGATCGATTTTAGCGAAAAGTCCTTCTAACTTTTTACCACTTAGCCCTGCATCGACTAAAAATTGATGCTCATTATTTTCTATAAAAATTGCATTCCCGCTACTACCGCTTGCGAGTACACTAAACCGCATAATAAAAACTCCTTAATATTCTACATCTTCCTGTTCACCTTGAAACTCTACAATTTTTCCTTCAATTGCATTGATGAAATGATCCTCATATTCTCCGTTCTTTAATTCTACACGAACACGCCATGTCGGTGCAAACACTTGCGTTTTCGTTAAAGTGATTAAAGTCGAATACCCCAATGAAATACTCCTTACCTTGGAATCTTTCTTTAAAAAGTCGCGAGAATACAATGTATTAATGACATCACGTGGGGATAAAATATCTTTCTTTTTATTAAAGTACTCAAATTCCCCAAAACGTTGTTGATCATAATTGACGATATATCCATCTTCATCCCAATAAACGATTAGCATCGCATTATAATTAAAATAAATTGGATACTCATCCACTTTTTGAAAGAAAACCGCAAACTGATTTTCTTCAACCACTTCCCATAATAAATATTCGTCACCGAACAAAACGTAATCCGATAAAAACTCTTTAAATTGATATTCACCTTTTGAATTTTTCATTTTCATAGGCTCATCTAAAGTTGCATGTAAAGTAGTCCCACCCGAAATAGAATATGTTTGTGTCTTTAATTTTTCTAATTCATCCTTTGAAAATGGCGCAGTATCCGCAGACACATAAGATAATTCCTTTGGATAATCTGGTAACTCATCATAAGAAATATTATCTTGTTTTAAAAAATCATCTATCGACATTTCTCCTAAAACACGCACGTTTTGAACTTCCGTATACTGACTTAAATAAAGGGAATATAAAAATACATTCAGAATGGCGAAAACAACGATGAAAATCGTTTTTGTTTTATTCCAATCCATCTTTTTCCCCCCCTAATTGTTCATCAGAAAAGCGAAACCATTTTCCATTTCTTTTGTAATACCAAGAAGGTTCTAATACAAATATATTTAAATCTATATCTTGCTCCATATAATAGGCAGGAATGATTTCATCAATCGCATGAAATTCAATCTCATCGGAAGCCATCAATGCTTCAGCTACTTCTTTTCCAGAGGGTAAAGTCACTTTTTCCAGCTCAGACGGCAATGTATCTCCAAGTGTATAGTAAGGACGTTTATATCGATAAACAGACTCTTCTCCCCAAGTTTCCTCAATTTCAGTGGATGTATTGCCTCCTAGAACGGGAATCCCACGGACGTAAAGTTTGAAATTTACATAACGTGTTTTAAAATTCATATGGCTAAATCGATATTCATCCGTCCAACCGCCATGCTCATTAATAAAATCAATCGTATCCTCCAATAACTCCGATGGAATAGCAATTTCCTTACTCTCCGCTACTGGATGGACAAATTGTAATTGTTTTTTCTCCGTATCGACAGACATTAACGCATGATTGTCTTGGAAATCTTCTTGATTGCTTGTCACTGACTTTCTTCGCACTGCGTTAGGATCACTAAATAACGCACTTCTAAATCGCGTCGGATTGATTTCATCTTTTTCATTTTGAAAATACGTATTTTGAATTAATTGAACTTCCTCGACTGGCACAACAATAAATTGCTGCCCCGCTGGATTCACTTCTACGTATTCATCATAAGATCGGCCGACATTAATAATTTCACGATTAAATGATTGCTGATCATAAAATTTCGCCACAGATTCATAACGTAATTCATTTTCACGGCTAATGAAATGAATGCCTAACGTCGATGCCTCCACATCCCATTCAACAACCATTAAATCGAAGCTGACTTCAGGAACATTTGGATTTTCAATATTTAAGACACTTTCATAAACAGGTAAAGGTACAGCTCCTGGAAAATAAAAGACAAAGCGATGTTCTCCTCTTAAAAACTGATTCAACTTCGCTTTATTAAAAGACTTATCTGCTAAAACAGGATTCGTGAGACGCCATCTTTTCAAATGATCGACCATATAATCGATTTGTTCGGCATCCGTTGTTCCTGTTAAACCTTCCTCAAAATTAAAATGAATTTTGTAAGGCTTTACGACGGAAGCAATATCCTTTTTTTCCGCGGAATCAGTAATTGAGACATCCACCGTTGCACGCTTTCCAATCGTGTCATAAGGTGCAGAATTCCATATTAAAAAAGTTAAAACTAAGCTCAGTCCGATTAAGAAAATAAGCGTAATCGTTTTAATCATTTCAATATACTTCAATCCCACTCACCGTCCTCATGCATTTCAAATGGCAATGTAAAGAAAATCGTTGTCCCTTTACCTTCCTCACTTTCAGCCCAAATCTCTCCACCATGTGCGATAATCATTTCCCTAGAAATAGCAAGGCCAAGCCCTGTTCCGCCCATCGCTCTTGAACGTGCACGATCTGCTCGGTAAAAACGTTCAAAAATACGATTCACGTTATTTGGAGAAATCCCCATTCCTTCATCGGAAATCATCACTTTAAAATACTTTTCTAACACTGAAATTTCAAAGTAAATATCTCCACCGTCTGGAGAATATTTCAATGCATTGGAAATAATATTATCAATTACTTGAGTCATTTTATCTGTATCTATTTCTACAAATAAATCTGTCGGAGGTAATAATCTTCTAAAATTCACGTTTTGAGACTTCGAAAGTTCGAATCGGTCGATAATAAAATTAAAGAATTGGTTAAACTCGACCCATTCTTTCGTTAGCTCATACTCCTGACTATCCATTCGCGATAATTTCAATAAATCTTCAACAAGTCGGATCATCCGCTCTGTTTCCGTTTGTGTGACATGTAAAAAAGAAGGTGCAATTTCTTCATTTTTCCAAGCACCATCTGCAAGCGCCTCTAAATAACTACGCATTGTTGTTAGCGGCGTTCTTAACTCGTGGGATACGTTCGAAACAAATTCTCGCCTCTCCATATCCACTTTTTCTTGCTCCGTATTATCATGTAATACGACAATTAACCCGTTTACAAATCCCGTTTCTTTTTGCGTAATTGAGAAACTCGCACGTAAAATATACGGCTGATCTTCCGTACTAAAATCTAAAGCAAGCGATTCTTTTTGTTGTGCTAAATCCTCGAAAGTATATAATTCTTCTAATCCAAGCACTGTTGCGATTGGACGATTTAAAATATGTGTATCATCATGAACGCCTAGCATTTGTAGCGCTGGTTCATTAATGAGCACAACTCTTCCTTTACGGTCTGTTGAAATAACACCATCTGTCATATTTTCAAGAACAGAAGTTAACTTTCTCCGCTCTGCTTCCGTGAGTTCATGCGATTCTTGTAAGCGATTGGTTAAATGGTTGAACGCCACAGCGAGTTGGCCAATTTCATCATCCCCGTAAACGCGTACTTTCCTCGAAAAATTTCCTTTCGCCATTTCCTGCGCTTGACGTCTCATATCAGAAATCGGACGTGTCATCGTTTGCGCAATAAAGATTCCAAGAATAACCGTGATTGTTAAAGAGGCGGCGGTCCCTCCCGCAAGAATTTGGTTAATCTCTTCCATTTGTTTAAACATCTTTTCGATATTGGCATCTACATAAATGGCACCAATTACTTCTTCACCATTTTTGACAGGAATCACGCGAATCATCACACGATATCCCGTATTCTCGTCTAATTGAATAACGTTTTCACTAGATGTCCCAGAAGCAATCGTTCTTTTAATTACATCATCTAAAGAACGTTGACCGATCATCGATTTATTATCCAAAACCGATGTTGCAAGTATTCTAGAATGTGAATTGATCACGCGTATCTCATTCACATCTTGCGAATCAAATCCAGATAACACATTATTTAAACTAACTTCAACCGTTGGATCGTCTTCAGTCCGTTCCTTTAATAATTCTTCCCGTACACTAAATTCAACAAGACTCATTCGATCCGCAATCGATTCGGTAAAGTTCGTTTTCAATGTGCTTTCAAGCCCTCTAATAAAATACAGCCCAATAATTTGCATCGCTATTAAAATTAAAAGGACATAGATCAATACAAATTTTACATGTATCGAACGAAATATTCCGACTTTCTTCATTCCCATTACTCCTGCTCTGGATCACGTAAATAATATCCGACACCGCGTCTTGTAACAATCCATTCTGGGTGGCTCGGCGTATCCTCTATTTTCTCGCGTAGTCTTCGAACCGTAACATCGACAGTTCTCACATCACCAAAATAATCATAGCCCCATACCGTCTGTAATAAATGCTCTCGCGTCATCACTTGTCCAATATGCTTTGCCAAATAATGAATGAGTTCAAACTCACGATGCGTCAATTCAATCGCTTCGCCTCGTTTTTGAACAATATAGGCATCTGGCTGAATGACTAACTGCCCAACCATTACATCATTCGATTCTATTTTCTCTTCTTCCTCTGCGGCAATTTTCATATGTCGACGTAAATTGGCTTTAACACGTGCAATTAACTCTCGCGTACCAAATGGTTTTGTCACATAATCATCCGCGCCTAACTCTAGTCCTAGTACTTTATCAATTTCAGAGTCTTTCGCTGTTAGCATAATAATCGGAAAATCATATTTTTTCCTGATTTCACGGCAAACTTCCATGCCATCTCTTTTCGGTAACATAATATCCAATAACATTAAATCAGGTTGTACTTCTTCTACTTTTTCAAGCGCTTCTTCTCCATCATAAGCACAATAAACTGTAAAGCCTTCTTTTTTTAAGTTAAATTGTAATATATCTGCAATCGGTTTTTCATCATCTACTACAAGGATTGTTTTATCTTGCATCATGCCCCGTTCCTTTCTCGCCCGTTTGGCTATCTCACTCTATTCTTTTTACTTTATCACTATTTTTTCAGTTTCGCACGTTCTAGTCTTTTTCATACGTGATTTCTCCTCTATAAAAACTTTAAGATAAATAGGTTTCTGAACTCCTTCTATTTATTTCCCAGGAAATATTTCCTTTCCCTTCAGCAATTTCAAAAGTAATACAAAAAAATGAGGCGTTCAGCAAATTATAAACCTGCTGAACAGCCTCTTTATTTTAGAACTGATAATGGATTCACGAGCGTACCATTTTGCGTCACTTCAAAATGAAGATGCGTACCTGTAGAACGTCCTGTCGACCCCATTACACCTATTTTTTGACCCGCAGTTACTGTTTGACCAGGCGATACGTCAATCGATGATAAATGTGCATATAATGTACGATAACCATTTTTATGATCGACGATGATTCGATTTCCATATGACCCATCCGCGCCAGTTGACACAACAACGCCATTATCTGCCGCTAAAATTGAATAGTTAGATGGACGTGCGATATCAATACCTCGGTGCATTCTTCCCCAACGAGTACCCATCGGACTCGATACATAGCCACCTACTGTTGGCCATGAGAATGAACCTGTTCCTCTTGAAGAAATTACTTTCGTTCCAACAACCGTCACTTCACTTACAGGTTCAGCTAAAACTTGCTCAGCTGTAACCGACTTACCGATTACTTGTCCATTCTTCTCACGAATATATTCCGTCACCATTTTCGCACCGTCTTGACCATTTTGTGTTACTTTACGGTCTCCTTTGAAAAGGGTATCGTCTTTCTCCGTGATTTTCTCATGCGCAATCACTTGTTTATTTTTTGCTTCATAATGAACTTCTAACTCTACAAATGGTTTTGCCATCGTAACATTGAGTTCATCATCAATTTGTAAAATAGTTTCTGGTGTTACACCTGCATTTAATTCAATCATTTGAGCTGTTGTCATCTGATGCTTTTTAGCAATCGTTTCTAAAGCATCACCAGCTTGTACTGCATATTTTTTCTCGCCTAAAGTTCCTTTATTTAACAGTTGTAAAGCATCTTCAACGGATAATACAGCTTCTGGTTTTACTTTTGCTGCTACTGGACTTAACTCTGCACTTAAAACCATATCTGCAATTCTTTTTTCATCTTCTTGTAAATCAGCAACTGGCGCATCATTAGTTTGACGCTCTTCATACGCCGCAAGTGCTTCTGCAGAAACAAACTGTAACTTGAAATCCTTCAATAATTGCTCATAATCTTCCGCATCTTTCACATAAAGCGGGATTTCTTCACCAATTTGAAGCCCAACTGCTTCTGTTTCAATCGCCAATTCTGCTTCTAGTTTCTCAATAACTTGACGATCATCTATGTTTACACTAAAAACGCGTTCTGGAATGACAGATAAACCATCTTCGATCGCTAAATCGAAGGCTCCAAATTGTCCAGACGCTGTTTCAATTTTCTTTTCTTTAATTTCTTCTAATTTATTTTCGTCGGATAATAAACCGACATACTGATCATTTAAATAAACATGGTAAATTGTTTGAAAATCCTCTGATTGACTTGCACGAACATCACCTGTGCTAAATTGTAAACCAATTAACAATGTACTTGCCACTAACAAATGTTTTACTTTAGATTGCTTTTTTAACGAGTGTTTTTCCTCATGACCTCGTTTATATATATTAAACAACATTTACTATTCCCCGCTTATATCATTTTATATCTTTATGTGTATTGTGAAATTTACACCTTATATAAAATAACATATCTAGATCTCTATTTGGGCGTTGAAACCTTTTTGTAATATAACTGTATCATTGCTACCATTTATTTAGAATTAGTTTCCAGAAATTATGTAAACAGCATGACAAAGTGAATAATCACTCAACTTGCAGCAATAAAAAACGCCTAAGTAAGTGATCAAAAGCACTTACTTAAGCATTTTCATTTATTTAAAAGTCGGGCTGTTGTTCGCCCCAATCGACGTTCACGAATTTATTGAACTCTTTTGCGAATGCAAGCGTTACTGTACCAGTTGGTCCGTTACGTTGCTTTGCAATAATTATTTCAATCATATCCTTATTCTCTGTTTCTTTATCGTAATAATCTTCACGATATAAGAAAGCAACAATATCAGCATCTTGCTCAATACTTCCAGATTCACGTAAATCGGACATCATTGGGCGTTTATCTTGTCTTTGCTCTACACCACGAGAAAGCTGCGACAATGCGATAACCGGTATTTTTAATTCCCGTGCCAGTCCTTTTAATGAACGTGAAATCTCGGATACTTCTTGCTGACGGTTTTCTCCGGGTTTTCCACTTCCTGAAATCAACTGCAAGTAATCGATAATGACCATACCGAGTCCATGCTCTTGTTGGAGACGTCGGCATTTAGAGCGCAGTTCATTCACTCGAATCCCCGAAGAATCATCAATAAATATTCCCGCATTCGATAGACTTCCCATTGCCATTGTCAGTTTGCGCCAATCTTCAGCTTGCAGTGAACCTGTTCGCATCACTTGTGCGTCAATATTGCCCTCAGCACAAAGAATCCTTGTCACGAGCTGGTCTGCACCCATCTCCAAACTAAAAATCGCAACATTTTCGGATGTCTTAGTAGCCACGTTTTGTGCAATATTTAAAGCAAATGCGGTTTTACCAACTGATGGACGTGCAGCGACAATGATTAAATCATTTCGCTGAAAACCAGCCGTTACGCGGTCTAAATCCGTAAAACCAGTCGGAATCCCGGTTACTTCTCCTTGTTGCGTATGGAGCAATTCAATATTGTCATAAGTTTGGACAAGCACGTCTTTAATATGCTTGAAGTCCCCCGCATTTTTACGATTGGACACTTCCATCATATTTTTTTCGGCTTCAGATAATAACGCTTCAACCTCGTCTTCTCTTGTAAATCCATCTTCAACAATTTGAGTCGCTACTCGAATCAGTCTACGTAATAAAGACTTCTCTTCAACAATTTTGGCATAATGCATAATATTGGCTGCTGTAGGAACAGAACTGGAGATTTCTGTAATATAAGAAATACCCCCGACATCTTCCAACTCTTTTTTAGCGGTTAATTCTTCAGTGACAGTTACAACGTCAATCGGTTGTCCTTTATCACTCAGAGATAGCATCGTATTAAAGATTTTCTGATGCGCGACGCGGTAAAAATCTTCTGGAATTAATACTTCAGCAGCCGTGATTAAGGCTTGTGGTTCTAAAAATATTGCTCCGATGACCGACTGTTCTGCTTCATTATTATGCGGAGGGACGCGATCGATCATCTCATTCATTGTTATCTCTCCTCATTATTCTTCAATCACATGGACTTTCAAAGTTGCCGTTACGTCAACATGAAGTTTAATTGGGATATTCGTATAACCAAGTGAACGAATTGCATCTGGCAACTCCATACGGCGACGATCGACTTTAATGCCTTCTTTTTTCGCCAATTCTTCCGCAATTTGTTTCGTTGTAATTGAACCGAATAACCTTCCACCTTCACCAGATTTCGCTTTCATTTCAACTGTAATTTTTTCGATCTTTTCTTTCAATGCTTTTGCTTCTGCAAGTTCAGCCGCTGCATCTTTTTCAGCTCTTTTTTGCTGCCCTTTTAATTTACTCATATTCCCTGGCGTTGCTTCAATCGCCAATTTATTTTTCAATAAAAAGTTTTGTGCATAACCTACTGGAACGTCTTTTATTTCCCCTTTTTTCCCTTTACCTTTAACATCTTCTAAAAAAATAACTTTCATTTTCAATTTCCCCTTTCTTCTTCCTGATTTAATACATCTTTAAGCAATTCACTCGCTTTTTCAACTGAATCGACTTCCAACTGACAAGCCGCATTCGTTAAATGTCCACCGCCACCTAATTCTTCCATGACGACTTGAACATTTAATTCGCCTAAAGAACGTGCACTAATTCCTATCTTACCATCTGCACGAGGTGCAATGACAAACGATGCTGCAATGCCTTCCATTGTTAACAATATATCAGCAGTTTGTGCGATTAAAACTGGACCATAAATTTCCTCATTTTTTCCCTTTGCAATCGCAATACCAGGATCTAAAATCTCCACTGTTTCAATCAATTTTGCCCGTTCAACATAAGTCGCAATATCTTCTTTTAAAAGACGTTGAACGAGTACTGTATCCGCACGATTCGTCCTTAAAAAAGAAGCCGCTTCAAATGTTCTCGAGCCGGTTCTTAATGTGAAGCTCTTCGTATCCACAATAATACCAGCAAGTAAAGCCGTCGATTCTAGCATCGTTAACTTCTCCGTTTTCGGCTGATATTCCAGTAATTCCGTCACAAGCTCTGCAGTTGACGAAGCATAAGGTTCCATATATACGAGCATTGTATTCTTAATAAACTCTTCTCCGCGTCGATGGTGGTCAATAACAACAACCTTTTCCGCCTTCTCGACAACTCTTTCATCGATGACTAAACTCGGCTTATGTGTATCGACAACAATCACAAGCGATTGTTCCGTCATCATGCCAAGCGCTTCTTCAGGCTCTATAAATTGTTCATATAACTCCTCATCTTGCTGAATTTCTTCCATCAATTTCGACACGCTATTGTCGAGTTCATTGTATTTAAGTACCACATATCCTTCAATATTATTCATTCTCGCCATTTTACGAACGCCAATTGCAGCACCAATCGCATCCATATCCGGCATTTTATGCCCCATAATAAACACTTTATCACTATCTTGAATTAAATCGCGTAAAGCATGAGAAATCACTCGCGCACGGACACGCGTTCTTTTTTCCGCTGGATTGGTTTTCCCACCGTAAAACCGAACTTTCCCGTCTGCCTGCTTAATCGCAACTTGGTCACCGCCACGTCCGAGTACTAAGTCTAAACTTGACTGCGCCAGTTCTCCTAATTCTGTTAATAAAGTCGAACCCACACCAACGCCAATACTTAATGTGAGTCCCGTACTTTGCTCCATCGTCGCTTCTCGAATATCATCTAGAATGGAGAAACGTTCACGCTCAATTTGCGCCAACGAAGCCTCATTAAATACTGCCAAAAATCGGTCTGTATTAATCCTCTTCACATAGACATCATTTTCATTGCCCCATTTTGTCACAAGTGATGTCACCAATGAATTTAACTGACTCCTCGTTTGGTCATTCATCCCTTGAGACAACTCATCGTAATTATCAACAAGAATAATGCCAAGTACTGTTTTATCCGCATGATATAAATTTTCAATTGCAACGGTTTCTGTCATATCAAATAAATAAAGTAGTTTCTCTTCCTTATTAAAAAAGACTTTATAAGAAAACTCTTCAACTTCAATCAGCATCTCTCCACTTTGATCGCTTTGAACAACTGCCTGCAAAGCTTCGGATAACTCAATCAGAGATTGCCCAATTAACGTCTCTCTTTCAAATATCTTGGCTGCAAAAGCATTTGCCCACTCGATATTTTGTTCATCATTCAGTAACACAATACCGATTGGCAACTCCAATAAAGCTTCTTCGCCAACCTTCTTTACTCGATGGGAAAGCGTCTCAATATGTTTTTCTGTTGAAAAATATGTCTCATCTTCTGTTTTCCATGCTAAGCCAATCATAATTAAAAACAATGTCGAGAAGATAAGTCCTAGCCAAAAATTATTTAAAAATAATAGCACGGCTGCAATTATACCGAGCAGCGATAATCCCAATAATGGGAAACGAATCGCCCTTTTTCTAAAAAAAGTATTCACGGTAAATCAACTCCTTATCTCGATTTGTTTTTTCCAACCCACGCACGGATATTTACACCTGTGTCAAGAATACCTAGGATAATCGTCAACGGACTCAATAAAATAGCAACAATCGATAATAAAATGGTAAGCCATTTTTGGGTTTTCATCTCATGCATTACATGATGGATGAAAGAGATTCCTTGTAATAGAAATAAGAACCTTAAAATAAATGAGCCGTTAATATACGTTAATTCTGCTGTAGAACCTGGCTCAATATTCATAAACAATGGCAATAAAATAATAATCATATATACCCAAACTGTAAACACAGGTAATTTCATTAAACGAAATGGTGGGAATTTCGGAATCTCGTGACCGAGTCGTTTAATGATTGGTAAATTCACCATAAGTATAATAAATGCAAAAAGAAATGAAGATAGAATCACAGCAGAAGGAATTGACATCAATGTGTATTGAAGTGTTTCATTCATTTGTTTAATAAATTCTTCTGGAACATCACCGATTCTCTCCAAATAAGTGATCATTTGCTTTTGTGTTGCTTCAATTCCTTTTGTTAACTCATCAATCATATTAATGCCAAATAATGCGACTGATAATACATATAAAATCATCGTCGTAATTAAAAATGTTAACCCTGCGGCCATAAATGTATATAGTTTAGTTTTCTTACTTTGAATGGTTTCACTAATTACAAAGCCTAATAAACCAAAAGTAAAAGTAACTGGGACTAGTAAAATGCCCCCGAATAAAGAAAGCACAATACCTGCTATGAGCACAAAAATAGATGCAGTTCGATCATAACGCAAACGATAAAGCATCATCGGTAAAGGGACAAAAAGCATTGTCACTGTTCCAAGCAACGGAACGTATACCGAAATCGCTGCTAAAATGACTAAAACAGCAATCATCATCGCGCCATAAGTGAGTTTCCTCGCGTTATCTTGCATATGTAAAATTCCTCCAATAATTTTGCCGCCTCTGGACGGCTACTCGCCATCGTTCTTTTCAGACACCCCGAAAAGGATACAAATTGTAGTTTACATTATATCATGATTAGAGAGTAGAAACCAAAGACGAACATGCAAGATTGAGTCAAGTTTTTGTGGGAATTAATTTTGAAAGGGAAATTCTTTTCTAAATATAGCTTCTGTTTTTCTTTTTATGGCGAATTGTAAGGCAAGTTGATTTCCGTTCCGAGCGGACGCGTTCGGTGGGGTGCGCGGTAAGCCTCCTCGTCGCCAAAACCGGGCTCCTGTGGGGTCTTACCTGTCGCACTACTCCCACCCGAGTCGCCGCTCTGCACTTCAATCAACGAATCTTTTCTTTTATAAAGAATTGTAATAAGCTGATCCAATGAACACTTAAAAATGTAAATTAAGTTCACTAAATAAGCCACTGAAAATCAAGTGGTTTTCAAAAAATATAATAAATTAAAAGCCTTGAAGTCCTTTTAACGCCTGATAGACTGGTTTACCTGTAGCCTGTTGTAAATAAGAAATATTGTTTCTTACAGCTTCTCCTACGCAACTTGTTAGACGCTAATTATAAAACTTTGGTGGTTTATTTTCCGATGAATCTTCGATTTTCTGTGTCATTGTTCCAACGAGCGTTTTAATATCCAACCCGTCTTTTAACGCAATCATAAATCGTATGAATGCTTGAATTCCTCTGTTACTCCAACTTCTACCGTTCTTCAAGCGTTTCGCAAATACACGCATCGTACTTTCTGACGCGCCCATTGGGCGCATATCACTTGTATCTATCCCTT
>CANSAF010000025.1 GCA_947644645.1 uncultured Sporosarcina sp.
ACGCCATATGGGTTCTGATTATAAAGTAACAGCTGAAGATAAAGAATATACACCACAAGAAGTTTCTGCAATGATTCTTCAATATATGAAAGGTTATGCAGAAGAGTACTTAGGTGAAAAAGTAACGAAAGCAGTCATTACTGTACCAGCTTACTTCAGTGATGCACAACGTCAAGCGACAGCAGACGCTGGTAAAATTGCAGGTCTTGAAGTTGAGCGTATCATTAACGAGCCAACAGCAGCAGCACTAGCATACGGGCTTGATAAAACAGATGAAGACCAAACGATTCTTGTTTACGACCTTGGGGGCGGAACATTTGACGTGTCAATCCTTGAATTAGGAGACGGTGTTTTCCAAGTACTTGCAACTGCAGGAGATAACGCATTAGGTGGAGACGATTTTGACGATGTCATCATTAACTACCTAGTAGAAGAATTCCGTAAAGAAAACGGTATTGATCTATCAAAAGATAAAATGGCAATGCAACGTTTGAAAGACGGTGCTGAGAAAGCGAAGAAAGACCTTTCAGGTGTTACTTCAGCACAAATCTCTCTACCATTCATCACAGCAGGCGAAGCTGGGCCACTTCACTTAGAAGTAACATTAACACGTGCGAAATTTGATGAGATCACACATCACTTAGTAGAGCGTTCAATGGTTCCAACGCGTCAAGCGATTCAAGATGCGGGTCTATCTCCATCAGAAATCGACCGTGTCATTCTTGTTGGTGGTTCAACGCGTATTCCAGCTGTTCAAGCAGCAGTTGAAAAAGAAACAGGTAAAGAAGCTTATAAAGGTGTAAACCCTGACGAAGTTGTTGCAATGGGTGCAGCAGTTCAAGGTTCAATCCTTTCAGGTGATGTAACAGACGTTGTACTTCTTGACGTAACACCACTTTCACTCGGAATTGAAACAATGGGTAACGTATTTACGAAGCTAATTGAGCGTAACACGACAATTCCAACAAGTAAGTCAGAAGTATTCTCAACAGCTGCAGATAACCAACCAGCAGTAGACATTCACGTGCTACAAGGTGAGCGTCCAATGGCAGCGGATAATAAAACACTTGGTCGTTTCCAATTAACGGATATTCCAGCAGCTCCACGTGGTGTTCCACAAATCGAAGTAACATTCGATATCGATAAAAACGGTATTGTAAATGTTAAGGCGAAAGATCTTGGCACTGGAAAAGAACAAGATATTACAATCCAGGCAAGTTCTTCATTATCAGACGATGATATCGACCGCATGGTAAAAGAAGCGGAAGAGCATGCTGAAGAAGATAAAAAACGTAAAGAGCAAGCAGATCTTCGTAACGAAGCTGACCAATTAGTATTCCAAGCTGAAAAAACAGTGACGGATCTTGGCGAGCAAGTTTCAGAAGACGAGAAAAAACAAATTGAAGATGCATCTGCTGAACTAAAAACAGCACTAGAGTCGGATAACTTCGATGACATTAAAGCGAAGAAAGAAGCTTTAGAGACCATCGTTCAAGCATTAGCGACAAAAGTTTATGAGCAAGCTGCACAACAAGCACAATCGGCTGAATCAGCTGAAAATGCAGGCGATGCAAACGATGATATCGTTGACGCTGAATTTGAAGAAGTAAAAGATGAAGATAAAAAATAATTGACCAACTTGTTGGCGGAAAAGTCAAAGTCCGATATTCCGGCTTTGACTTTTTTCTGTTGGTAGTATGCAATTTATGGATAAAAGCGTATCAATATCCATATACATTTTTTATGATACAATGAGCAACAGGTAAATGTTTTGGGAGAGTGAGAAGAGCAATGAGTAAACGAGATTATTATGATGTGCTAGGTGTGCCAAAATCGGCATCAAAAGATGATATTCGAAAAGCGTATCGAAAGCTTTCAAAAAAATATCACCCAGATTTAAACAAAGAAGCAGATGCAGAAGCGAAATTTAAAGAAGCGACGGAAGCATATGAAGTATTAAGTGATGAAGGTAAAAAAGCAAATTATGACCAATTCGGGCATGCAGGTCCAAACCAAGGATTTGGTGGCGGTGGCTTCGGTGGAGGCGGCGGATTTGGTTTCGAAGATATCTTCAGTAGTTTCTTCGGTGGCGGTGGCAGAAGGCAAGATCCAAACGCACCGAGACAAGGAAATGATTTACAGTATACAATGACAATTGACTTTATGGAAGCTGTTTTTGGTAAAGAAACAGAAATTAAAATTCCAAAAGAAGAAGAATGTGATACATGTCATGGATCAGGTGCGAAAAAAGGTACGTCTCCAATCACTTGTACGCATTGTAATGGTACAGGTGAAATTAGTGTGACACAAGATACACCGCTTGGTCGTATGGTAAATCGTAGAGCATGTCATCACTGCGGAGGAACTGGAAAAATCATCCCTGAAAAATGTGGCACATGTCATGGTGATGGCACAGTGAAGAAAACGTCAACAATCAAAGTGACGATTCCTGAAGGGGTTGACGATGGTCAGCAATTACGCGTGTCAGGTCAAGGAGAACCAGGTAGAAACGGTGGACCATCAGGAGATTTATTTATCGTCTTCCGCGTGAGACCACATGAGAAGTTTATTCGCGAAGGCGATGATATTTATTTAGAATTAAATCTGTCATTCCCACAAGCAGCACTTGGTGATGAAATCGAAGTGCCAACTGTGCATGGCAATGTGAATTTAAAAGTTCCTGCAGGTACGCAAACAGGCACACGTTTCCGTTTAAGAGGAAAAGGTGTGAAAAACGTACACGGGCGCGGCATTGGTGATCAACATGTTGTTGTAAAAGTGATGACAC
Organism: uncultured Sporosarcina sp.; assembly: GCA_947644645.1. GTDB lineage: Bacteria > Bacillota > Bacilli > Bacillales_A > Planococcaceae > Sporosarcina. The sequence goes on from CANSAF010000025.1 coordinate 2,789, forward strand.
CGAAGAAAATGACTGAAAAACAAAAAGAATTGATGCGTCAATTCGCCGCAATCGATGGCAATAACCCAGAAGAGTATTCTAGTTCTTTATTTGATAAAATTAAAAGCAAAATTAAAGGCGACTGAAAGGGATGAACGAGCTTGAAATGGTCAGAAATCGCATTTCATACGACACATGCAGCGACTGAAGCTGTCGCAAATATATTTCATGAAGCAGGCGCAAGTGGCGTCATTATTGAAGATTCTAGAGAACCAGATCTTGAGCGTGAAAATGTCTTCGGTGAAATTGTTGAGTTAAATCGCAATGATTTCCCAAAAGAAGGCGTTATCGTGAAAGCTTATTTACCAGTCAATAGTTTTTTAATCGAAACGATGAAGGATATTGAACAGTCCATCGCCGCATTACCGAGCTACGGCTTAGATGTCGGATTAAATAAAATCCAAACTTCTGAAGTCGATGAGGAAGACTGGGCAACTGCATGGAAACAATATTATCATCCAGTAAAAATTTCAAGTCGCTTTACAATTGTGCCAACATGGGAAGAATACACACCTGTTGAGTCTGACGAACTAATTGTTGAACTAGATCCGGGCATGGCGTTTGGTACAGGTACACACCCAACAACTGTTATGTGTATGCAAGCACTTGAAAAGTATATTCAAAAAGACGATGAAGTCGTTGATGTTGGAACGGGTTCTGGCGTTTTGGCGATTGGTGCGGCGATGCTTGGCGCAAAAAGTGTCCATGCACTTGATTTAGATGAAGTTGCAGTTGTTGCCGCCAAAGAAAATATCGCATTAAATCAAGTGAGTGACGTTGTAACTGTAACACAAGGAAATTTACTAGATTCCATTCATACAACGCCAAATGTTATTGTAGCAAATATTTTAGCGGATATTATTATGTCGTTTTCAGCAGATGCCTCAAAACTTTTACCAAAAGACGGCTTGTTTATCGTCTCGGGCATTATTGAAGAAAAACGGGACGAAGTGAAAGAAGATTTAATCGCAAAAGGCTTTGAAATTATTGAAGCTGTGCTAATGGAAGACTGGGTTGCACTGATCGCGAAGAAAACGGGTGTATTGTAAGATGCAACGTTATTTTTCAGATGAACCTTTCTCTGTAGAAGGCGAAGCGGTTTTACAAGGTGAAGATTATAAACATATCGTGCAAGTTATGCGCATGAAAGTAGAAGACCAAGTGATTGTCGTCGCAAAAGGTGAGGCTTTTGTGACGATGATTACAGAAATTTCATCAGATACTGTTTATGTGAAAAAAGAAGGCGAGGCGCTTCCTACTAATGAGTTACCTGTTCAAGTGACGATTGTAAGTGGTTTAGCAAAAGGTGATAAACATGATTTAATCGTCCAAAAAGGAACAGAACTTGGCGTTTCGGAAGTGATTCTTTTTAAAGCAGAACGTTCAATTGTGAAATGGGACGATAAAAAAGGTTTTAAAAAGATTGAAAGACTACAAAAAATCGCTCATCAAGCTGCAGAACAATGTCATAGAACAGTCATTCCTAAAGTGAATGAACCAATGACAGTAAAGCAATTGATTGAAGCGAGCGTGCATTATGATATTTGTTTATTTGCAGATGAAGAAGCTGCGAAAATAGACAATCGACCGCGTTTAATGGATCGTGTCCAAGAGTTTAAAATGGGAGATAAAGTGCTTGTGGTCTTTGGTCCAGAAGGCGGATTATCAAGAACCGAAGCCGAAAGTTTACAAGCCGCAAACTTTTTACCTGTTGCACTCGGTCCGCGTATTTTAAGAACGGAAACAGCGCCGCTTTATTTCTTATCTGCGGTTTCTTATGCATTTGAATAACAAATTGTCTACCCCCGAAAAGTCTTTCGGGGGTTCTTTGTCAATTGACGTTGGTGAAGAATTTAAATCGAGAATCATTTATTACTTAAAGTCAGCTCAGAGCTAATTTGTGGTCTGCTTTTTTAGTAGTCTAGTTTAAATAAACGGTTACATTCGCTTCATATGGACACTTCCGCGGGGATAGGTTCAATCTCCTCGTCGCTACGTCCCCGGGGGGGATTTGAGCTCACGCTTTTAAAGGACATGTTCCAAAAGATGAATGGGTTGAAATTGCTATGCTCACTGTATTGATTTATGTTATGATAAGGTGATAAATAAGAGCTTTGATTGTACGGTATGAAAGGATGAAATGAAATGAGTCATGAGCTTGCGAAAACGGTGAGCTTTCACACTTTGGGTTGTGGGTGTGTACACATAAATATGATTTCGTCCGAATGCATTAATACCAAGGGTTTAGGCGCTTGGCAAAATCCATAAAAAACTCACTTGAAAGGGGAAATTCAAGTGAGTTTTTCGTTTAAATGGTATCGAATCGAGACCGATTGACCTGTTTTGCCAATCAGCTGACGCTTTATTAAATCATTTAAAAGTGTGTAAATTTCGTGCTTTGACATGTTGAATTGTTTCTGGATATCAGCACGGCTACAAGCGCCATTTTCTCGCAAATAACTGAGCACCACTTCTTCATAATTTTTGTATTGCATTTTGCTTGGGGCAGTCGATTTACTATCTAGCAATGATTTATAAGTGAAGTGATGTGTAATCCCGTTTTTGAACGTAATTGACTGTATGCGCTTGTCTATGACAATAATCTTATCAATAATCGTATGGATGAAATCAGATAACATTTCTCGTCCTATTGATTCAGACAAAGCACGATGATCTACATTTCGAGCCTGTTGCATTTCCTTGGTAATTAAAAAATACTCGGCATGATCAATAAATGCATCGCTAGTATCTTCCACGTTTTTATCTTTCATTTCATTCAGCGTAACTTCAATGTCTTCCAATCGTTTTCGTAGGTCGCGCTTTTTAAAAACATAATCCTTCTGACTGATTCCCTCATCGCCAAATAAATACAAATCTTCTAAACGCATTAAAGCTGTTTCAAATTTCTTTTTCTCGCGTTGAAGCTGTTCAGTTTCCAAGTCTACAATTACGGTCTCGTTATTTTCTTCTAGTGAATACGTTTCACTGTACATGCTACTCGTAAGCGCAAAACGCGTTTCTTGCAGCGATTCATCGTCTATGCCAATTACATCGACAAAAGCATTTCCACGAAGTAAGGCGCGTTGCATATCGCGTACAGAGTGTCTTGGTGTAATTCTTTCTTGTAATCTAATTAAATTCGAAACATAATTAAAAACAAATGGACCGATTATGAGATCACTGACATAGTTACTACATCGTTTTGCGCCTCCAGATGTGATACAAGTATAACGAGAAGGGCGATAGCCATCTTTTCTAGCTGTATCTAATCCAGCAGATAAAACTGCATTGCAATTTCCACAATAAATGATTTTGGAAAAGATATGTTTATGAATATCAGCCCGTTGTACATCTGTTAAACCGCGATAATTATCCGTAAGCAATTTATTCACGCGATTAAATTGTTCTTTTTCTATAATCGCTGGGTGATTGTCTTCAACAATAACCCATTCATCTTTATTCTTTAATCGACGACTACCATCGCTTTCACGCATATTATAACGATACGTCCCAATATAAAATGGATTGCGGAGTATGTCCCTTACTGTTTTGGCAGTCCATAAACCTCCACGCTTTGTTTTAACATGTGTTTCATTCAAACGATAGGCAACCTTGATAGTCGAACGTAACTGCTCATATAAATCGTATACAAGCCTCACAACATCAGCTTCTTTTTCGTCTACAACAGGGAATTTCTCTTCTTCGCTCCATACAAAACCAATTGGAACCGTTGCGCCGTTCCATAAGCCTTTTTCAGCACGAGAAAGCATAATCGAAAAGACACGTTCTGCTGTTATTTTTCTTTCAAGTTCAGCAAAAACAAGAATGATTTTGAGCATTGCTTCACCCATTGCACTCGAAGTATCAAATTGTTCATTTTTTGATACAAAGGTTACGTTATAATCCTTCAATTCCTCATACATCTCGGAAAAGTCTTTTAAATTACGGGATATTCTATCAATCTTCCAAACAACTAAATGCGTAAACTCACCATTTCTGATACGTTTCATCATTTCTTGATACTTTGGCCGATCTGTATTCTTAGCGGAATATCCAGCGTCTTCAAATATCTCAACATCTTCAATGTTTAACGCGTACTTTGCATAATTAATAAGTTCCTGACGTTGAAAGGGGAGGGAGTCTTTATCGACTTGATGTAATGTACTTACTCGTACATAAAGCGCGGCTTTCTTTCTAACCAATTTATACACTCCTTTGTAATAATTTTAAAGATTGATACTGCAAAATTCTTTGATGGTATAGACTTAAGCGTTTGCACGCAAATTCTACTGTAACGCCAAATAAATCACTGATTATGTACGGATCTAACTGATTTGGTTGTAGATTCTGCAGCATGAATGTTGGAATACAAAAATGTAATGCAAATAAATTCGCTTTCCACTCTTGATAAAGGCGATAATCAGGATGCATATGCTGCTGATTCGCTGCATGTAGAAAAACATGTCCTAATTCGTGCCCGAACTCTTCGAATTGTTTGGAAGCCGTTAAATGGTCATTAAGGAAGATGTAATATTTCCTTTCAAATAAAATGACTTGGCTATTTGTGCAGATTGAATGGATGCCGATATTTAAGGTATCAGCAATTGAGTTTAGACTTAGCTGTTGAGGCTCTTGAATATTTAGTTTGAGATAAATATTTTGAATGAAATCTTCTAAATGGGTATATGTGTACAATGAGAACACCACCTAATCGAATGTTTGTTCTTATTATAACATGGAGAAAATATTATGGTAGCTATAAACTAGTAGGTGCAAGGTTATAAATTCATTTGTTAACTTGATGATATGATACGTAAGGATTGCTAATTTCCGAAAAAATTTATATAGGATTTACCATTGGAGATAAACATACAGGGAGTTTTAATAAAAGGAAATAAAAGTTGCTAACATCTCTTATTTCCTAAGTATTTTTGAGTAAAAAAGCAGGGGTTATGTTAATGCAGATTTTATTTAATCTTGCAAAGTTAATTCATTAATGTTTCTCTCAAGTAATATGATTGTTTGATCTAAAAAATCACATAAATTCTCTAATTCTGTTTCAATATTTTCAAATCTACTACCTTTCATGTGAACTTTTAATAGGTTAGTAGTAGTTACAGTGTTGAGAATAGAAATTAAATCCTCGTCAGATAATTTAGAGCTAATTTGTGGTGAACTATTAGACCAGGAAACCGTACTTAACTGTTCAACGATTTCAAGATTTTGTTGATTGATGATATCATCTTTAAATTCAATAATTAAATTTTTATTATAATTAAATTCAGATTTCAGTAATTTTAAGTGGGATATTACGTTATAATTTAAGGCTATTTCTTCATTTTTCATGGTACTGCTTATTTGAGTTTTAGCTACTATAAACGCGACTAGTCCGCCAATTACCCCCCCACTAATATTTCCAAGGGCACCAACAATCGCTATGATTTTATCGTCTGCATTCAAAAGGTGAGTGATAATCATATATATAATAAAGCCGATAAATAATGCTGAGATTAGGACAGAAATTATAATACCTGATAATTGTTTTATTGAGAGTTTAATTTCTTTGTTATTTCCCATTTAGTTTTCTCATTCTATCTACTATAGATTTAACAGACGATGAATTGTTGGTTACTAGCTTACTGGAAGTTAAAGCCTCTGCCCGAATTGTATTTACTCCTGTTGGCGGGTTAGGAGTAAATACGGGGGGGATGGGATCCACTACCAACTGAAATACAATTTCTGTGAAATTGTCCATTAAAGTCTCTTCAATTGGCAAACAACATTCAGAACAGAAGCTTGGGAAATCAGTAATTTCAATACATCCATTTTCAACAGTAATGACACTATCGCAATTTGGACATTTTGCTACAGAACGTACATCAAATGTCTTAACGTCCTTATGATGTGTGCAAGTTAAAAACAATCCAATAGCTGTTTCAATATTAATGTTGCAATCAATACTATATTGCAACGGGTTTAAATAGTTCCAAGTATTTCTTTTTCGTGTCTGTAACCACCATTGCAGCATATCGATATCTGGTTTACTAAATTGATAATTCTTCAAATTCTTTAAATGATTTAAAGACATATTCCTGTACCTCCTTGTCAACGCTTTGATACTCCATGAAAGTTATCAATACAAAATCTTTAAAAATTTCAAGTCTAGTGGGATAATCTTCAAAACTAGGTTTGATATCTTTAAAAAGACTTAATTGATTATTGTCTTTTATTTCGTATTTCCAAGTGAGCCAAATCTTATTAAGAATTTTCATTTCATCAATTGTATCACGAACATCGAAGTATATAGTAGCAATTTCTAATCCGTCAATATCGTTAGGTTGAATATGCGCAGATGCTCCTGTATCGTCAGACATCGAAATTTTAGTTACTTTTGCTTTGGGTGGTTCTAAAGGTTCTGAATAGTAATCAAAGTCTTCCAAAGTAAGTATTCTTTCGATTAGTTTTTTGTATCTGGTAATTATTGTGTTAGCTGTATTAGAGTTTTCTTCTATTTTCAATTCTTGGAAAATAGGCTTTTGCGAATTGATAATTATATTGCTTATTTCATTCACCATATTATGATAGGGTAGTTCGGCTTTTAGAATAAACTCTTTATACATTTTATACAGTGTTTCCTTAGAAGGCAGCATATTTATATTTAAAACTATTGAGAATAACTCTTCCATAATAGATCTTATCTCATTATATATGCTTCTTGTTGTGTAAAAATTTTGCATGTTTTGCTGATTTCTCACTCTTACAATCATATAATCATCTTTTACATTTAAATCAACCCAGACGTAATTTTAAAGGTAATTGTTGGTATTGTCTTTTCGATTTATTTTTTTGAATACACATAACTCAATATTTTCTATTTCTTTTTTATTCATACTGTATTCTAGGTATAAAACTTGATTATTTTTTGGTTCTTCTTCAAGTAAATTATTAAAAGGTTCTGAAGGCAAACCCTTGGAAGTTAATTTTTGTTTTACCGTTTTTAAATTCTTTAAAATCGATTTGTTTGTTATGCCTAGATGGGTGTAAAAGATTTGTTTGTTTTTATTGAATTTTAGTTCATTTATTAAAAAACTTTCGAAGAGTTTTCTTTCAGTAGGAATTGTAAGTAAACTTTCAATTCTTTCGATTAATTCTGAAGTGGTCCCTGAGGTAGAACGTCCTCTAATTCTAAGGAAATCTTCGTAGTTTTTATTAAATAGACTGTCTGAAATAGGTTCGCAGATATTTCCCATTTTTAATCCCTCACATTTGTTTCATCGCTTCAACATCTTTTCATACGATTGAAATATAATTACCTCTCACAAGTTCAACCATCTTTGTCCCATCGTCGATTGGAAAGCAGGATGATTGGATGACATGCCGTTTCTTTTTAATATTTAAAAAAGGCATGCCGGAAAAATGCACACCTTTTAACTTACGGGATTTAGTTAACCTCAACCTCAAAAACAGCTGCTTTATCGAATGAAACGATTGGTGCGTAGTGGATTTCGATTGTTCCTAATGCTTCAATTCCGTGTGCTTCAACACCTTGAACCTTCTTACCTGAAGCAAGAGCACCCATCGAATTGTCTAATGGGTAAGTGTCCATTTGGTTTCCATCTGCATCATACACTGTAATGTCCATTCCATAAGATAAGTCGTTATCACTTAAATTTTCTAACTCATATTCAATGACAATAACTGCTGCTGGGTCAGTATCGGCAAACTCATTTCTTTCATCAGTTGTTGTTACTGATTTTAAAGTAAATTTTGCATCTTTAAATTCAGCAGTATCTCCGACAGCAAATGTCTCATTCTTTGTTTCTTCTGCTTGATCTTGCTCTTTGCTAACGTCTTCTTGATCAGTATCGGTGCTGCCATTGGATTTTTTAGGCTCATCTCCACATGCTGCCAACCCTAATACAAGCGCCCCACCTAGTAAAATTGAACCGAACTTCTTAATCATTTTACATCCCTCCAATATTTTGATTATAAAGAAATAGTTTTATGTACCTACTTCTAGTATATAAATTAACACGACTCTTAAAAGTCGTGCAATTTACTTTTTATTCTTTTTAATAATTTCCCACATTTGTTTCAGTGCTTGTAAATCTTCTTCTTCAGAATTTGGCAACTCCTTGTACCATCTTTCTAACTCTGGATCATTGGCGAAGGACTGGAATTCTTCTTCCTCCGACATGTTTGGCGTGGTAGATCGGCCAAGTAAATAGTCAGTAGTTACTTCAAAGTAATCAGCAAATTTTTTTAATGTATCGTAATCGGGTTGTCGAAATCCTCGTTCATAGTTTGAAACGTTTTGATTTGGAATCCCCATACGTTCTGCGAATTCGGTTTGCTTTAAACCTTTTCTTTCTCGCAATGCACGAAGTCTATCTCCTAAATGCATTAAATTCACTCCTCATATACATATTGTATATCAATCTTCAATATGAAAAAGTAAAATATACTAAAAGTTTATAAAAAACCTTGACTTATACGAAATGAAGATTTATAGTTAGGTTAAGTTCTTCGAATCGTATACAAAAGAACTGAGGTGATTTCAATTAAAATTCATGAAAATATTAAATTGATTCGTATAGAGAAGAACATTTCTCAAAAAGATTTAGCAAAAAAACTTGATATTCCATATCAAACTTATAATAACTATGAAAGGGGTTCGAGAACGCCAAGTCCTGAAACGTTATTAAAGATAGCACAAGGGTTGGATGTATCTATTTCAAAAATTTTTGGAGAAATAATATACGAATCGAAGAATGATGTTGTGTGATTTAGACAGATTGTATCCGAGTTAATAGCCGATGTGACGGTGGCAACGTTAGGAAATTAAAGGAAGTGAATGAGATGGAAAAGAAAACGGTAAGGGATTATTTAATACAGAAGTTTCCACCGAATGTCGAAAGTAGAGAAGTAGCATTTTCTAAAGCCGGACTATGGAATGAATTTAACTTAGAGGAAGCTCAACGAATTTCAGACGAAATTATTGAACTCTTTAAAGAAAATGACATGACGTATACAGACGCATACGCCATGTTAGGATTCATTCGATTGGATTTAGATTATCGCTCGGAACGAATGAAATTATAGGGTGAAATCACCTTTCATCTTTCAACTCGACAATGGAGACAACTGCGATTGTTTCACCATCTAGGTTGATGAATGGTAACTCTAGTTTCCCGTCTAATGACTTGGCATTCAATAGATAAGGGTAAACAGGTGAATCATCTTTTTCAATCTCAGCTAGTCTAACGAGCTTTGTCAAAGTGTTGAATAACAATGATAAGTTATTAATTTTGGCGAATGGGTTGCCATATGGAAGATTACTCATTTGCATATTGTAAGTTTCCCGGATCTTATGAAAAACAGCAGTTGCGTTTGAACCAGTTGAATATAACCAACAATTTTCCACATCGCCTGCATCATCAATATAAAATTGCTGAACATCTCCCTTTGAATAGTTGATAAAATCACCGGTCCAATTGGTACCGTGAACATTGATGACTAATTTTAAATTTTTATCAACAAATGGGAATCGATCTTGTTTAAGCAGCCATTTAAGTAAATAGTCCATGGCTTGCATCTCTTGAATTGTAAACATATTATCACCTCCTTCTATGAAAATCGTATCACGTTCATAGAAAGGAAGAAAGTTGTAGTTTGTGTTCTAGTTAATAGCTATTGGAACGGTAGCAACGTTCAATAAATTGGAAGGAGTGAAGAAGATGAAGGAAGTTAAAAAGGAAGCCCCTGCTGTAACAGAGGCTATCAATACTGCTAGTTGTTCCTCCGATATGCAATGTATTCAGCTGCAATCCCGTGACGGAGTGCTGAGTGATACAGGCGTGATTCGTCTTCATGTAACGAAGGAATCTGCTCTTCGCGAATCGCAATTTCGTATTCAAAGCTTTTAATTTCCCATTGGAATTTCTTGTTATAGTCTAACGCGCGAATTTTAGCGCTTTCCCTATCACTTGAAATTACCCAGATGTGCGCGATTGCTCCGGCAATACTTTCATAGTTTACGTTTTCGGGCATGGGAATAAAGTTGTAGCTTGTGTTCTAGTTAATAGCTATTGGAACGGTAGCAACGTTCAATAAATTGGAAGGAGTGAAAGGCATGGGAAAGGCCGCTGAAAATGAAAGAGTACAGAAGCTTTGGAAAGCACTAAAGAAATATGACATTCATACAGAAGAACAGCTGAACGAAGCGATGAAGGAAATGAAACCTCTTGATATAGGCTGCATGGTTTCGCCAATTAAAGAAACTGTTGCTGTAGAAGAATAAAGAGGGAAGAGCTACCCAAGTAGCCCGGAGGTTGGTATTACGAAGTAGTGAAAGCGCGGCAGAAACTAGTAATCTGTGAGGTTCTTTCTATCTTCTATTTTACTAGAGCTGTAGAGAATTACTGTTCGTATCCTGAACATGTTCAGATTTTGAACATTGAGGGGAGGTGAGGAATTTGAACATCGGTCATATTTTACGGAAAACACGTAAGCAAGCCGATTTAACGCAGGAAGACATGGCTTATTCGATTAACATTTCGCGTAGTAGCATTTCGAAGATAGAACGCAATGAAATGTCATTGCAAACAGAAGACTTTATCAGATGGATGCAAGTGATTCAATCCAGATTACCAAATACAACAACTATTGAAGCTGGGATTACTGGAATTACTTTGATCAATGGCGTGGACATTGCGGTGTTGGTAGATATGTTGACTCAGTTTGTTGGGATGTTTATTAAATTTATTTTATAGGAGGGTTTTGAAATGAAAAATATTAAAGAATTGGTTGCTTTATCGCAACAAATCAGTGCTGTTATGGATGATATTGGTGAATTTGGTGTAACTGAGGTGTCAGTCAATTGGAACGGTCGGGCTAGAGTTGTCGTGTCGCCAGAAATGTTTTTCAGTAGCTTCAAAGGATTTAAGATTGAAGTTTTGGAAAATCGTCGCTACAAATTCCGTTTATCGAAAATGATTCAGGGTGTCGAGTTTACGGTATTGGTAAATGACTTAAATGGATTGAAAAGTTTAAAACTGGTCGAACGAAATGGTGTGAGAAAAGGGCATAAAAAAAGCCTACGCGCACTGGCATGCGGGTAAGCGACTTAAGAAATATGATTATTTCTATTATCGGTGAGAACTCATGAAAAGTCAAGAAGAGGGTGTGTTATATGCAAAGTTTATCGGTTGTGGAACATCAAAACGTGCGTGTATTAACAACGGCACAATTAGCTGATGCATTTCATACGAGTGCAAAAATCGTTGCAAGAAATTTTCAGCGCAATCAAGAGCGCTATACGCCCGGTGAACATTATTTTTCTTTATCCGGTGAGGATTTAAAACAATTTAAAGCGTCACGTCAAAATGACGCAAGCCTTAAATATGTATCGGTGCTGTATTTATGGACGGAGAAAGGGGCTTGGCTACACGCCAAGTCTCTAAATTCCAATCAAGCGTGGACAGCCTATCAAATGTTGATTGATTCGTATTACAAAGTAGCCAAATCACTAGAAACAAAGGGTAGCGAAAAGTTGACGTTAACCCTTAATGATTGGCAGGATGTCAAAAATCGATTGGAGGTTTTGGAATTGCAAATGCAAAATGTAACGCTACATTCGGGAGAGCAAAAACGATTGCGATCTGCAGTAGGTGAACGAGTGCATCAGTTGGCAAGACATGAAAAAGGTGCACGTCCAGTTCTGTTTAGAGCAATCTATCGTTCGATACGAGAACGATATCATGTGGAATCATATCGCGATGTTAAACAATGTCAGCTCCAAGAAGCTTTATCTTTTGTAGAAAACTGGAAAGGAGATTTCTAAAATGTCTACGGGAATAAATGAGCGGATCATATGGGTTTCTCCGAATGGTCTTTGGAAAGTTTTCGGGCGGATAAAAGACGTTGGTGTTGTTGAAGTTTATGAAACAAGAATTATGAAACTGATAAGAGGTCGATTTGAATTTTTTTACGGCAAGAATGCTCCTGTTTATGTCCGTGAAAAACATTTAGAAATTGATGCGTATGTTCAAGGGAAGAGGAGAAAATTATGACTGGATTTAGAAATAAAAAAAGGGTAAATCATTTTGTGCAAATTGATAAAAATATGTTGTCTGACTCGAAAATATCTTGGAAGGCGAAAGGAATACTCGCTTACTTACTCAGTAAGCCGGATGGGTGGATAACGTATCTTGTTGATATCGAAAAGCAATCAACTGATGGCAGAGATTCTGTTCGTGCAGGTGTCAAAGAATTACTAGAAGCAGGTTACTTGGAGCGTAAGAGGGTTCGAGAAGGTGGGAAATTCCGTGGATGGGAATACAGCGTTTACGAATACCCTAATGTTTCTGAATCTACCGAAAACGGGTTATCCGAAATCGGTAAAGCCGAATACGGAAAATCCGATGTTGGTTTATCCGAAGACGGGAAACCCGCAACTAGTAATAATAACTTAAGTAATAATGATCTTAGAAATAATGAATTAACTAATAATAACTACAACGACAACAACGCACGGGAAGAAGATGAAAATCCTGAAAATCAAAAACCAAAAGAAAATCCATTCACTTTTTTCGAACAAAATGGATTTGGTGCATTGGGCAAACATATTGGCGATAAGATTGGATTTTGGATTGATGATTTAAACGAGGAACTTGTCTTGCAAGCTATGAAAATTTCAATCGAAAACGGCGCAAACAATTGGAATTACGTTGAAGCCATTTTAAGAGATTGGCTAAGTAAAGGCTTTAAATCGATTGACGATTACAAGGCATTTGAACTTAAGCGTGAACAGGAACGCAAAAGAAAATCAGCCAATCGCCGTAGTTATGGACCGGCACCGAAAGAAGGGCTAGTGCCTGAATGGTTGCAGGAACAAAAGCAGTCCGTTGAACAAGTGCCGGTGGCTAAAGAATCGAGCGATGACATTGAAGAACAACGTCGACAATTGCAGGAAGAGCTAAAGCGAACACGTTCTAATTTTGTTAAGAAAGGGAGCAATTAAATGATTAACAGAGTCGTTTTAGTCGGTCGCTTGACGAAAGATCCCGAACTGAAATATACACAAAATGGCATTGCAGTTACACGCTTCACACTTGCGGTCAATCGCACGTTCACGAACCAACAAGGTCAACGTGAAGCTGACTTTATTAACTGTGTGACTTGGAGAAAACAAGCAGAAAACACGGCCAATTATTTGAAAAAGGGAAGTCTTGCAGGAGTTGATGGACGCATTCAGACGAGCAGCTTCGATGGTAAGGATGGGAATCGAGTGTTTATGACGGAAGTACTCGTTGAATCGGTACAGTTTTTGGAGCCGAGACAAGCTGCGGAAAATAGGACGCAAGGGCAGTCTTATCAGAATGGTGGAGGATATCAGCAAAATCCACCTAACTTACCGAACGATTATTATCAAAAGCCTGAATACGGTGCGAATGCGAAGGTTCCAGGCGTTGGAGATGACGATTTACCTTTTTGAAGGAGGGGTAAAAAGTGTTCGAATATGCGATTTACAAGGGCGATGAATTATTGGTTATTGGCACAAGGCAAGAATGCGCTGATAGATTAGGGGTTAAACCAGACACGATAAGTTACTACTGCACGCCTACTTATCGAAAAAAGTTGAAAGCGCGAGGTAGTGAACATATCGCAGTCATCGGTGAACGAATTGAAATTGATGAATCCATGAAATACGGGGAGGAGTTACGATGATGCAGATCACGATTGATGAGTTTGTGGAAGTTGAATCTCCCAAGCGATTGATTTGCTGTTCGATGACGAAGAATTTTCATTGGTTGCGGATCAGTAAGGGACATACACCAGCGAACTTTAAGAATCGCGTTGATTTCACTCTACGGGAATTCGATTATCTTTACATTGACACGGAAAGTAAAGATGCAATTTTGGCGATGTTTGAAGGTGCAGTAAGCCATGTCCCTTTTAATTTTGGTAAAGGGAGTGATTGATGCGTATGTGACACATAAGACGAAGTAAGAAAGGGAGGTTGAAATGGGTAAATTAAAGGGTATCAAAGAAGCATTTAATAATTCAGTTACAAGGGAAAATGGTTTCACACAACAGTTTATTGACGATGTAAATTGGCTAATTGAACAGGCTGAAGAGGTTAAAGTATTGGAGAGTCAGCTTGAAAATGCCGTATTCACCGACACTTACGGAGACCCCGAACCGAAAAGAATTATCCCGATAGAAACAATAAGTGTAAAGGTTTCTTATCGTGGTAAATCACCAGTTGCACCAGAGAGGGATTAATTCGCAGTACGTTCAAAATGCGAAGGAGGGAAAAAGATTGGAAAGACAATATTTTTACGTTTCAATGACTGGAATAAGTGAAGATGAGGTCCAAGAAGAATTAGGGGAGTTTCTGAACAATCTAGTTGAAAAACATAAAGGTTTTGGTGCAACTGTATTAGGGATGACGAAAGAAGCAGCAGTGAAAATTGAGGAAATGTTAAATGAGTGATTGAATACTCGAACATAAAGCGAAGGAGTGAAGTAAAAAATGAGCGTCTTATTTTGGACAGGATTTTGGTTCTTGATGCTTGTTATGACAACTACATTAGGCTTCGGTACTTATATGGTGAGATCAATAATGCGAGAACTAAAGAGGCATTAAATGTTCACACCAAGAAAGGAGGGAGTAGCCCATGCAACAAGGTGTTTGTATTAAGGTTGGATTGTCAACGGTTTTAAAAGAAAATCACACATATTTCTTACGAGAACACGGGGAAAATAACTATTACGTCAGTAATTTCGACAATCCCAAATCATACTTTGGAAGCTTTTCTAAAAAGCATTTTAGATTGATAGCTGAATCACAGAGAATCCTAAAGCGATTTGTTGCAAAAGTATCGAAAAACTACACCTGGTATACGCTGGGTGACGAATACATCATCACAGAAAAGGATCATAACGGTTATTTTCATGTTTACATGAAAAATAGACCTCATAGAGGAGGTCCAATTGGTTCCTATTTAAACAATTTTTTTGAAATAATCGAGCCATTTAATGAAGAAAAAAGCACAGCAACTTTAAACATATCACAGGAAAGCGCTTTGAAAGTTGGAAAGGTAGTTAGCAAAACTGTATCAGATGTACCGAAAAAAGCTGAAGAATGCGGTCAGTTAAGTTTGTTTGATTTATGACCGTTTAATACAGGATGAAAAAGTGCAGTAATGTGAGGTGGATAAAAAGAGTGGAAAAATACTGGGAACAAGTCGAGAAAGTAGGACGGATAAATCACTTGGATGATGATGCCATGCTTGTATTAGGAAGTGTTTTCGGGAAAATGCATGCAGAAATCAGACGCCTAGCTAAGTCGGAGGAAGTAACGAAATACGATGTTGCTTCAATTAACCAAAATGCAATACTTACACAAGTTCTCGATAAATTAATCACACAAACGAACAAAGGCATTGAGAAATATGGTGAAACAGTTAATCCAGACAGTTACGAAACGATTGAATGGATTGATCACGCAATAGAAGAATCTATCGATCACATTGTTTATTTAACAGTTTTGAAGCAGAAAATGATTGAGAATGTCAGGTGAATAAGTCGCGGAATAAATTTTCTAGGGGTGGATCAAGTGGAAAATTTCTTTGACTATATTACAGAATCGGACTATGAAAGAGCTGAGAAAAACGGAATCCCTTCCCGACTTTTGGAGCAGAGGGTTTGGGATTATGGATGGGATGTACAAGATGCGGTGGAAATACCAAAGAAAGTCAGGATTTGTAGAAATGCCTTGTGGAACAAATGGAAGGACATTGCGCTAGGAAATGGGATTAGTCGTGAGATTTTTGTGAAGCGCGTGACGGAATATAAGTGGGAAGAAGATGTCGCTGCAACAAAGCCTAAAAAGAAAAGAGGGAAAAATAAGAGGGATGATGTGAGAAATGTGTAAACACGCGAAGGCTAGGAGGAAGAAATGGTTTCATGCACGAATAAAAAAACAAAAACGGGCGCAACGCAAAGAAAAGTTTGAAAAAGATTTCCGTGCATGTTTTGTAAGAGCTGGAATTTTATCAGACTATTAACTGGAGGATAGCATGGTAGATTACTCAAAAGCTACAAAGCGACAATTGTATCAAATCGCAACTGACAGCGCATTGAGGATGTCAGTTCGATATGCAGCAGTTCGGGAGTTGCAAAGAAGACGAGGTGAGAAAACTGACAACTGAGATTGATCGTGATTATTTAATTTTTACAATCACCATGAATTCGAATTATTCGGAGGAGTATTTGAAGAAGTTGAAAGATGATGAGTTGTTAGAATTGCATTGTAGGATTTCGGAGCAAAGCTGAAGGTGTGTCAAAATAAAAGGAGGATGTTTCATGAATTTTGCGGAAGAGTTGAAAATGGTTCGGGAAAACAAATTAGAAGAATACGCGATTGAATTTGCAGAAGAAATTAATCCGAAATTACTGGAATCAGCGGCAGAGGGATTCACTGGATTTGAAATGAAATTGGAAGATCGTGAGGATGCTCATATGCTGAAAAACTCTGAATTTCGTAAGCACTTGGAGTTACTGTTGGAAGGTTGCGAGGTTCGAATTGATGAAAAAGAGTTTACAAATCTGCTTTTTAAGAACAAATATTATAGAAGTTATTTAGTGATCAGCTGGAAGTAAATCGTAAAAAAAGACAGGATTCCTCCTGTCGCCGATAACAGTATTATAACATAAGTGGGAGGGATCCTGTTGGATAAAGATATTATGATTGGCGTAGATGCAGAATTTTTAGAACTTGGTATAATGGAACTACCTGTAAACTGTGTTGTAGTAATATCTGACGGGAAAGCGAAAGTCAGGGAGTTGCCAGAACATGGGGAGTATAGGATAGTGACGCATGCCGGGAAAATTAAGAGGATGCGGAGGGAAGAGGGGGAAGAGTTTTGAGGTGTTTTTCTAAAATCCAGAAAGAAGCAGATGAGGTATTTGGTAATATTTTAACAGAGGTTTTTCAGAACGAGGAGTCAATTGTTGAGTTTACCTATAAGGATGCTGTGGTAATGGGTTTAATAAAGAATTTGATAAACCATTCAAAATCATTATATATACTTTTAGATAATAAGCACCATACTTCGGTAGATGCTATTTTAAGAACAATTTTTGAGAATTACGTTTATTTGAAGTTTATTTTAGAGAAAAATAGCTTGGTTCGAGCGAAGTCTTATGCGTATTCCAACAGAATTTCGGAATACCAAATGTTTGATAAGTTAACGGAGCAGACATTAAAAGGTAAAGATATGAGAAATCTCCTCAAAGTCACATTGGAAGAAGTTACTGCTATGTTTGAGAAGAAAGATAGCCCGGAAAGAAGAAGCGAAATAGAATCTTTGTATTTAGAGGAGTTTGGCATGAAGTGGTTAAAGCAAAAGTGGTACAACTTGGATGGAGAAACGAAGAATTTTAAAGCGCTTTGTATCAAGATGGGAATGGAGCCTGAGTACGAATTCATTTATTCAATACTTTCTACAGAAGTTCACGGAAAAGATGCGATGAAAAATTTAGATGTTCAAGAGTTTTTCGTCATCTTGAAGGATAGTCACACCAAAGATTCAAAGTTGCATATCTCTATGGCTTCATTATATTTAATGGAGTCTGTAAGAGTTATTTACCAACATTACGATATGAAGAAAAAGTTAAGGCATTTTAATACGATGTTAAGAATTCACCGAAAGTATTAATAGGTCCCACTGGCCAACCAGAGGACAACATTTGATTACAGCATTGCGCTGTGTCATTTGTTGTCCTCTTTTTTATTTCAATAAAGGAGTGATGGAATTGGATGAAAAGAATTTGGAAGGACTGGCAAAGAAAATAGCTGAAGAACAAGGTGTTTCATTAGTGGAAGCTGCATCTATTGTTTCTTATGCAATGAAGATAACAAGAAGTTTTGCAGAACTTTGGCAGATGGTTCATGAAGTCGTTTCCCTGATTTGGGGAAATTTAAAGAACCTAAAAATCGAGCCAGATTATGACATTAGGCATACATGGTTGATTGATTGGGACACTCGAAGAAAAAGCCAAGTGATTTTAAAAAAGCCCAAATTTGCAGCTGTGAAAATAATGAAATGAGGTGATGTCATGAAAAAAGTTATGTTAATTTTAAATTTATTTTTAGTGATAATTCTTTCAGTGAAATTGGTCTTGACTTCAATTGGTTATTATTTTCCAGGTCGGTCAGAAATAATTTTGTTGTATGTGGGGCTCATCCTCTTCTTTATTTTTGAGGTTGTGGAAAAAATTGAAAGCAAAGAAAAATGAAAAAAGGGGTGAGGGAATGAGGACATTAAAAAGCGAATTGCTGCGATTGGGGTTCAAATCGAACAACAATCATAAGGGCAACATTAAAAGTAAAAAAGAACAGTTTACCCATAAAGAATTAGCAGATTTGATGGGGACGAATCGTGCGATATACAAGCGTGGCAAAGGTGGAGCATTTAGACAAAGATAAGAAAGGATGGATTTTTATGTCGAACGATTTTTTAAAGCAGATTGATAGTGTTGCAACCCAGCAGGAGGTAGAACAAAAATTACGGCAGTACCGAACATATCTTTTGACGGTTCCAGAAAGTAAAATACCGTCAATTACGGCAAGTTATACGTTAGAAATGCCTAATTATTCAACTGTTAAAAAGTCTGCTGTTGAAGGATTTGCGATTCAGAATGTTGATGCTGAAAGAGAAAGACAACGATTTTTTACTTGGATTGCAAGAGGTATGAGAAAGTTAAATGGCATTGAAAGAAAGTTGATTGTTTTAATCTATCTAAGTCCCGAACCAATGAGAAACTATGAAATATACGCGGAACTGGGCATGAGTGAAAGCACATTTTACCGTCATCGCAACAAGGCGCTTTATAAATTGGCATTGTCTTTAGGCATTGAAAAATATGCTCAGGAGAAGCAGTTATGAAGTTTGTTCAGCCGATACGGGATAAAGAAAAGGTTCGGGAATATATCGAACGATTACAGGAGAAGAATGAACGGGATGCGATTATGTTTATGATTGGTCTTTATTCGGGACTGCGTATTAGTGATATTCTTCAACTAAGGGTTCGACAGGTTAAAAATACGGATTACATCGTGATTCGAGAACAAAAGACGCAAAAAACAAAGCGTATTTATATTGTGGCAGAACTGAAGCGCCCATTGGAAAGGTTCGTCAAAGGAAAAGCAGACAATGAATTCTTAATTAAAAGCCGTGAAGGAAAGAATAAACCAATTACTCGTGTGCGCGCTTATGAAATATTACGGGATGCAGCACATGAAATCGGATTGAAAGAAGTTGGCACGCACACGATGCGTAAAACATTTGGCTATCATATTTATCAGAAGACGAAAGACGTGGCGATGTTGCAAGATATATTTAATCATTCCAGTCCTTATATTACATTGAAATATATTGGTGTGAATCAGGACGCTATTGATCGTGCGATGAAAGGACTGCGATTTTTTTAGACCTCTTTTAAAAACAGGGGTCTATTTTTTTATGGCTTTCTTTTTGGAGAGGCTTCTTTTTCGTGCTTCCATTTTTATGGGGTGTTTTATTTGGATGTGGAAATTTTGCCCTGTTTATTTTAGGGGGTGTATATAAAAGCGCTTTAGTTGAGTAAAGAGATTAACATAATAAGCGAGTGTATGACTGGGCGACAATAATAAGCACTGCGTCTAGAGCCTGTAAGCTTCGTGTGAGGCGACTGACGTTAACACAATATGTATTATGTTAAGCTGATAGTCAGACGAGTGGGAGGAAAATGGGAGAGTTTTGGGAGGATTATGGGAGGATTTTGACAGAGTATTTCTCTTTGGCTGTGGTAAGATGTTAGTGTGAAGTGTAATGGATAGGGAGGCGAGCCGACATGTGTTCGGTTCGTCTTTTATTTATATTTATATTGACAAGACAACAACGGCGCATGTCGCTTACAACATTCTCAGATGAGTAGGTGACCTTGGGGAATAAAAGTGGGTCCTTTTAAAATAATTTGACCCCCTGCGGGTGCGTCCGACCCCGGGGTTCGTCTAGTCACAAATTTGCTCGGAAGGTCTTTTCCTTCCATCCATGAAAGGACGTGGTGATTTTGAGCATGAAAAGAGATGGGCTGGTTGTTAATACAAAAGCAGTTGCAAAAATGTTTGGTGTATCAGATCGCCGGGTTCGTCAATTTGTAGAAGAGGGAATTATTGACCGAGTTGGACACGGTAGATTTGATTTGACCGATACTGTTTTTCGTTATGTTAGTCACTTGAGATTATCGAATGACCAGTTGGATGAAAATGATATTACAGAATCGCTTGATTATGAAAAGTATCTACATGAAAAAGCAAAACGTGAGAAAGCTGAAATAGAGCTTGCTCATTTAAAAGGGAATATGCATAGTGCTAGTGAAGTTGAAACTGTCATGAACGACATGCTAGCTTCATTCAGGGCGAAAATGTTGGCGTTACCTACTAAGGTAGCGCCTTCTTTATTGGTCTTGGAAGAAGTTTCGGATATTGAAAAGTTAATAGAATCCCAAATACATGAAGCATTGATAGAATTAGCTGATTACGACCCAAGCAGATTTAGGGATGTCGATGAAGAGGGGGAGGATGATGTCGAACAAGACTGAACGACTGGAAGCTTTGCAAGAAATAGAAGTGAATCGAAAGAAGACGTCCGAACTTTTTAGAGATTTGGCAAAGATATTAGCCCCCCCTCCGAAATTGAAAGTTAGTGAATGGGCGGACAGATATAGGAAGCTTTCCCAAGAATCTTCTGCGGAACCTGGACAATGGAGAACCGACCGTGCACCGTATCAACGAGAAATTATGGACTCAGTGAATGACCCTGACGTTGAAAATGTGGTGGTTATGTCTTCGGCACAAGTTGGAAAGTCTGAAATACTCAATAATATTATTGGTTATTTCATTGATCATGACCCATATCCAATGTTGCTATTACAGCCAACTTTAGATTTAGCGCAAGCATATTCAAAAGATAGGATTGCGCCGATGATACGAGATACGCCAGTTCTTTCCGAGAAGATTGGGGATGCTCGTTCAAGAGATGGAGATAATACATTACTCCATAAAAAATTCCCGGGTGGGCATATTACAATTGTTGGGGCGAACTCTCCTTCTGGATTGGCGAGTAGACCGATTCGAGTTGTTTTAGCCGATGAGGTTGATAGATTCCCAGTGTCAGCTGGTAGTGAAGGTGACCCGTTATCATTAGCGCATAAACGAACAAAAACTTTCTGGAATCGAAAGAAAGTTTCTGTGTCAACGCCTACGGTAAAAGATTTATCAAGAATTGAAGCTGAATATGAAGATAGCACGATGGAACAATGGTGTGTATCTTGCCCATCATGTGGCTATTTCCAACCTTATGAATGGAAGAATATTCGTTTTGAACCAGTAGGAATGGAATGTGCGGATTGTAAAGAACATCATACTGAATATGAATGGAAGTCGCGTCCAGGTGAATGGATTGCTAGGAAAGAATCTAAAAAGCGTGGTTTCCATCTAAATGCGCTTGCATCACCTTGGGAAACATGGGAAAACATCATTGATGAATTTAAAGATGCAAAGAAAAAGGGCGTTGAACTGCTTCGCACATGGACCAACACAACGCTTGGAGAAACGTGGGAAGATAAGTCCGGTGAACAAGACATTGATAGTTTAATCAATAGAAGAGAACGATATTCAGCCGAAATTCCTGACGGTGTACTCATTTTAACAGCTGGTGTGGACGTGCAAGATGATCGCTTGGAAATTGAAGTCGTTGGTTGGGGACTCGGGGAAGTATCTTGGGGAATAACCTACCAAACATTTTATGGGGATCCTGGTCAATTGGAAATATGGAATAAACTTGATGATTTCTTGTTGAAAGAATGGGCTTATGAAGATGGTTCGAAAATTATGCTGTCTGCTGCATGTATTGACTCGGGCGGTCACTTTACACAAGAAGTGTACCAGTTTTGTAAGCCTAGAGAACATCGTCGCGTTTTCGCAATTAAAGGTGTTGGTGGAGATAAAGCTTATATTAATAAAGCCGGACGAAACAACCGAGAACGTGCGGCACTTTTCCCGATTGGTGTAAATGCTGGAAAAGCACTTATAACAGCCAGGTTACAGTTGAAGTTTGAAACTGAACCTGGCTATTGCCATTTCCCAATAAATGAAGAAAGAAATTATGATGAATCTTATTTCATTGGATTAACTTCCGAAAAAAGGAAATTGCGATATGTTAAAGGACAGCCAATTATTGAATGGGTGAAGAAAAGTAGTGTGCGAAACGAGCCATTTGACTTACGAAACTATGCAACAGCGGCATTACGGATTGCGAATCCACAAATGGACGTGTTGGCAAAGCGGAGAGAAACTGGTTCATCCATGAGTCAAGTACAGAAGCCAATTCAACGGAAAAGAAGAAGGCGCGTTGTATCGAAAGGATTGTGAGGGTTGCTTATGTGGACTGAAGAAGAAGTGAAAGAACGTTTAAGAATGTGGCTTGACGCAGAGGCAGCTGTCGCAACTGGACAAGCTTATCAAATTGGTTCGCGAAGATTGGATAGGGCTAACTTATATCAAATCCGTGAACAAATTCGGTTTTGGATGAAAGAATTGCAAAAAGTGCAAGGCGGAAGGCGAAGACGGGTTACACGAGTCGTACCAAGAGATTTATAGGGGGTGAGAAAAATTGCATTTATTAGATCGCCTTGTTGCGGAATTATCACCGGAGAGGGCATTAAAAAGACATGTTGCTAGGCAAAAGTTAAATATACTTAACTCGGGTTATTCTAATAGCGGTGCAAGTCATTCGAAAAAAAGTATGATTGGTTGGCGTTCTGCAGGTGGATCTACAAAAGAAGATATTGACGATAACCTACCTACCTTGCGTGAACGATCGCGGGATTTGTATATGAATACTCCCATTGCAACTGGTGCACTTAAAACAATCCGTACGAATGTTGTGGGTGCTGGTCTGAGGTTAAATTCGCAAATTGATTACGAAGTTCTTGGCATGACCCAAGAAGAAGCGAATGCGTGGGAAACACAAGTTGAACGCGAATTTGAATTATGGTCTGAGTCGATATTTTGCGATGCCATGCGGATGAATAACTTTTACGAATTACAACAAATTGCGTTTCTGTCATTTTTAATGTCGGGTGAAACATTTGTTACATTGCCATATTTAGAAAAACCAAAAATGCCTTATCAATTAAGTGTGAACTTGATAGAAGCTGACAGAGTATGCAGTCCACAAGGCGCAGATAAAAGTAAAATTATCAATGGTGTTGAAATAGGCTCGTATGGTGAGGTTACGCATTATCATATTGCTCAATTTCACCCACTGGCTAAAGGTTTTGGCGAAAAGAAATGGATTCGAGTTGAAAAGTTTGGAAAGCATTCAGGACGGCAAAATGTCCTTCATTTAATGGAGGCAGAACGACCGGAGCAAAGGCGCGGTGTCCCATTATTAGCGCCAGTTATCGAATCTATTAAGCAACTCGGCAGATATTCAGAGGCGGAGCTAATGGCTGCATTGGTTTCTTCTATGTATACCGTTTTCATTAAAAGTGAAAATCCAGATGAGCGACCTTATGGTGAAGTAATTCCAGAAGAGGAACGTGTGGATGATGAAGATGAAAATAGTTATGAATTAGCTGCAGGTGCAATTATTTCACTTGGAGAAAACGAATCAATTGAACAAGCTAATCCAATGCGAAATAACTCATCATTTGATGGTTTTGTGAAGTCTGTTTGTCGTCAAATTGGTTCGGCCATTGAAGTTCCGTATGAATTACTCTTAAAGCATTTCACGTCCAGCTATTCGGCATCTCGTGCAGCATTGCTTGAAGCATGGAAAATGTTTAGGATGCGCAGAACATGGATGGCGGCACGATTTTGCCAACCTGTTTATGAAGAATGGCTCACTGAGGCAATTTTACTCGGGCGTATTGACGCACCGGGTTTTTTTGATGATCCAATTATTCGAAAAGCCTACACTGAATCAGAATGGAATGGTCCATCTCAAGGACAAATTGACCCACTTAAAGAAGTTAATGCATCGATTAAGCGTGTTGAGGAAGGATTTTCTACAAGAGCGCGAGAAACGGCTGAATTAACTGGTGGAGATTATTGGCGCAACCATCCTCAGCGAATTCGTGAAGAAGAAGCGCGTCGTCAGGGTGGACTTGGTGGAAGCCAAAGTGAAGAAATCGTGTTGACAAAGGAGGGAGGTGAAACAGATGAAAGTGATGATTAAAGGTCCTATTATTTCGGACGGTGATCAATGGATTTATGATTGGTTTGGCATTCCTGCAACTAGTCCTGTTAAAGTTTCGAAAGTAATCGACAACGCGATTAAAAATAATGTTAAAGAACTGACAGTTACGATTAACAGTGGTGGTGGTTCTGTGTTCAGCGCATCAGAGATTTATACGGAATTAAAGAAGTTTGCTGGCAATGTAAAAGTAGAAATTGTTGGACTGGCGGCAAGTGCTGCAAGTGTTATTGCAATGTCAGGAAATGTTATTGAAATGTCTCCTACTGCCCAACTCATGGTGCATAATGCGGCAACTATCTCGGAGGGTGATTACCGGGACATGGACCATACAAGTGATTTTTTACAAAAAGTGAACCAGTCCATTATGAATGCTTATAGTGTCAAAACAGGAAAAGATGCAGCTGAATTGAAGAACTTAATGGATGCAGAAACATGGATGACGGCGCAAGAAGCCAAAGAATCTGGCTTTATTGATGCAATTATGTTTGAAAATGAAGTAGGTGCAGTGGCAAATGCCGAAAATCCATTATTAGTTAATGGCATGTTGCCACAAGAAGTACTTAATAAAATGCGTGAAGAACTTACAAATGACAAAGGGCATGCAGTTGTAAATAATGCTTTTGTCAATCAATCTAATGAAAGTGAAGTGAATAATCAGATGGATTTGGAAAAATTGAAAGCGGAACATCCAGAATTATATAAGGAAATTGTCAATATCGGAAAAGAAGAAGGCGTTAAAGCTGAACGCAATCGAATTCAAGAAATTGAAGATATTGCATCTCCAGGCAATGAAGAATTAATTAATAAAGCAAAATTTGAAACAGGGGCAACGGCTGCAGATACAGCGATGGAAATTTTAAAGGCGCAGAAGGAAAAGGGCGCTCAAGCTTTAAATGCGATTCGACAAGATGCTGCGAATTTAGGCGAAATTACACCAACGCCTGAAGCAACACCAAAAGCAGGACAAACCGTAGAAGATTTTGCGGATGATTTATTAAATAGTGTTGGAATGGGAGGTAAGTAAAATGCATGTACAACCTTATGACAATTTATTAGCGGGTTTTCAATCCCATGTAGTGACGCGAGAAGTGATTGTTGCGCCAAATCAAGAACTGTCGGTTGGTCAAGTATTTGAATTGGATGAAAATGGACAAGCCATTGCGTCCACTACAGCAGAAAACGCATATGGCATTATGGCGGATGCAATTGCAACAGGAGGAACTGCAGCGAAATCGGTTTATTATGCAGCTGGAGAATTTAACAAGCATAAAGTGATTTTGCCAGTCGATGCAGAATTTGCAAAATATGATCAATCATTACGTAAGATTGGCATCTTTTTAAATGATGTCGTAAAAGCTGAGGAGGCATATTAATGACTATAAATTTATCAGATCCACGTACAATGCTAGCGCTTGTAGAGCGTATGGCTACACCAAAAACTTATTTACGCGACACTTTTTTCAAAAATAAAGAAACGTCTCCAACTGAAATTGTTGACGTAGAATTTAGAAAAGGAAATCGCAGATTAGCACCGTTCGTTCATGAAAAAATTGGCGGAAAAGTTGTTGAAAATACAGGTTACCAAACAAGAAATTTCGCGCCACCACTTGTTGCACCGGATAAAATTACGACAGCGTTTGATTTAGCAAAAAAGACAGCTGGTGAACACATTTACTCGGGGAAAACACCGCAACAAAGAGCGGGTGAAAAATTAGTTAGGGATTTACTTGAGCTTGAAGACATGATTACAAGACGTGAAGAAGCGATGTGTGCCCAGGCTTTGTTCGAAGGGAAAATTGAAGTAATCGGAGAAGGTGTAAATCGTGTTATTGATTTTGGTTTCACAAATAAAGAAACTTTATCAGGTACAGACGTTTGGACGAGCGATTCTTCAAATCCATTAGGAGATTTAAAGCGTTGGATTCGCCAAGTGCAAATTAAAGGGATGGTTAACCCAGATATTGTTGTTATGTCATCTGATGTCGTTGATGCATTTATTCAACATCCGAAAATTAAAGAAATCTTGAATATCCGCAACTTATATGTTGGTGAAGTAAGAACAGCTAAAGAGTTGCCGAACGGCGTTTCTTATGTGGGAACACTTCCTGGTCTAAATGTAGATATTTATGAGTATAACGAATACTACTTAGATGATTTTACAGATGAAAATAATCCGACAACAAAACCATTAGTACCAGAAGGAACAGTAACGTTACTTTCATCAGCTGCTAATTTTACGATGGCTTATGCGGCAATTACCATCATTGAAGAAAGTGGAAGTTTTGTAACTTACGAAGCGGAACGTGTACCGGATCAGTGGATTGAGAAACGACCAGACCGACAATTTTTATCACTTAGCTCAAAACCTTTACCGATTCCTCGTGAAGTCGATTCTTGGTTTGTAGCTAAAGTAATGTGAGGTGAATAAATATGCCAATTAGAGCACTTGAAAATGTTAAACACAGCGGTGTTTTGTATAAGACGGGTGATGTTATTCATGGAGTTACTGCAAGCGAAAAAGAACGTTTACTTAAGCTGAAATCTGCTGAAAAAGTAGAAACGTTTGAAGAGGTTGCAACGGTTGTTCAAGAACTTGAAATTGACCCAGTGCTTTTTAAAGAGTTACGTGACGATCTAGATGAAAATTATAATGCAGAAGAATTGAAACGAGCGGCTAAAGGGGCAGGAGTCGAATTCGAATCAACTGACATTAAAGAAAAAGTGATGGAAGCGATTATTAAGCAAGGGAAAGTTGATTTATTGCTTGAGGATAGTGAGTGATATGAATTTTAGGGACTTTCTTCAGCAAGATTTAAACACTTTTATTAACCCAACTGAATTCGGTGTGCCAATTAAAATTGAAGATGAAACAGTCCTGGTTGTTCTTGATGATGAAGTCATGAATGAGCGACAATTGGCCAAGCAAATTGAAGGAGAACTTCATACCGAGGAACTCCTTTTTTATGTGCGGAAAATTGATCTTTCGTTTTATCCGAGACCGGATAACCTTGTGTTTTTTGACAATGTTCGCTGGCAAGTAGTGGATATTCAAGAAGATGAGGGGATGTTTACGGTCACTTGCGAGAGGGTGAGCGGATGAGACTTGTAGTAGGTGTCGATGAAACAACGCTGAAATACGTTCAGTATCGTTTAGGTGAATTTTCAAAACGTGCACCCAATGCCATTTCAAATGCTTTAAATCGTGGGATAACGAATGTTGGTTCGAATATTCGTAAAGAAGTTCGGAAGGAATACCATATAAAAGCTGGGGATGTTAATGCTACGTTAACGAGGCATCGTGCTAACCGTGGTTCTTTGACTGCTACTGTTGAATCTAAAGGTCATTTAATTGGATTGGATAAATTCAAGGTCAATCCACGAACAATTAACCCACGCAGAAAAACACCATTAAGAGTTGCGGTTAGGAAGAGTGGCGGTAAT
This sequence comes from uncultured Sporosarcina sp., assembly GCA_947644645.1. Classification (GTDB taxonomy): domain Bacteria; phylum Bacillota; class Bacilli; order Bacillales_A; family Planococcaceae; genus Sporosarcina. The sequence continues at coordinate 30,583 of CANSAF010000025.1, forward strand.
ACTGTTGGTGGTGCTTTTATGGCTGAGGTGAATGGTCCGAAGTTATTTATGCGGGTGAAAAAGTCAAGGTTGCCAATTAGAAGGCTTTTTGGTCCATCCGTACCTCAAATGTTAGGCAGAGAAGAAATCCGTGATTTTGTAATGAATGAAGGACAAAACACCTTTGAAAGACGCTTGGAACATGAAATAAATCGAATACTTGAAGTTGGGAGGCGGGATAAATGACGCCGATTCGATTGCAAAATGCATTAAAGACAAAAATGGAAAAAATACTAAGTGGCAAACGATTAATGTCCCAAGAAGGAATCGAAAAATCTATTCAAGTATTTGAACAGCACTTGCCACGTAAAGCCAAATCGCAATCACGCAACCCAGAAAGCACTTTTTATCCATGTGTCATTGTTTACCTTGATGAAGGAAACAATGAGCGGGTAAAGGTGCTTTTTGTTGTTGCAACGCATGACGATACAGGGGATAACCAAGGTTATAAAGATGTTATGAATATCGTTGAAGCTGTTTCGCAAGAATTGACAAGAAATCCCTTAGTGAATGAAAAATTTGAAATGACTAAGTGTGATTGGTTTTACAATGAACAAGATAATTACCCATACTTTTTTGCCTGGGTAGAAACTTATTGGGAAAAGCCACGCGCTTTGCGTGATGATGTGGAGGCGATGATATGAAGAAAGTCGAAGAAGTTACGAAGGAAATGGTGAAAGAAGCATTGGAGCCTAAACCAAATCATGATAAAACGCTAATTTATTGCGGACCGGAAGTAGCGTCCGTTGGATTACGCCAATTTTCCGTTTTCAAGAATGGTCTACCTGCTAATGTCCTTGAATTAGAATGTAAAGCAATCCATGCACTCTTTAAACCTGTCGAAGATTTAGCTAAAGTGAAAAGCCAAATCGCTATTAAAGGTTCGAAGGAAAATCAATTATTTAATAATGTATTGAAATTTATAAGGGAGGGATAAACGTATGAGTTATAAACATGGTATTGAGGTTTTAGAAAATCCGACATCTATTATACCTCCAATCGAATCAGATGCATCTGTACAGGTGGTTTTTGGAACAGCACCTATTAACCTTGCGGAGAATCCATATGAATCTGTCAATAAACCAATTTTACTTTATTCATGGGAAGAAGGAGTAAAGAATTTTGGTTACAGTGACGATTGGGAGTCGTATACGCTTTGTCAATCTATGGATGCAACTTTCAAAATTTTGAATGTAGCGCCTGTTATTTTTGTAAATGTTTTAGACCCTGCTAGACATAAGAAAAGTGTAGATAAAAAGGCTTTAACGGTGTCAAAGGGTGAAGTTAAAATTTTGGAAGAAGGCATTTTACTAAATACGATTAAAGTTGAAGTGAATAACGAGCAATTGGAAAAAGAAACAGATTATATGGCTTCTTTTGATAGAGATGGCTATGTAGTTGTCGCGCTTTTAGGAGATCACGATGAAATAGAAGTAAGTTATGAAAAATTAGATCCTAGTAAGGTTACTGAGCTAGATGTCGTAGGCGGCTATGATGTGACAACTGGAAAATATGAGGGGTTGGAAGTAATTGACCAAGTGTATCCAAGGTTAGGGATTGTTCCGGGACAAGCTCTTGCTCCAGGATGGTCACATAAGCCAATGATTGGTATTGTTCTTGATGCAAAAATTCAAGGGATTAACACGAATTTTAATGCGATGAACTTGTTGGATGTTGATAGCGAAACGGTAATTAGTTACCAAGATGTTCCTGCATGGAAGAATGATAATAGTTATACAAGCAAACAATCAATCGTATGTTTTCCTAAATGTAAAATTGGCGATAAAGTTTATTGGATGAGTGCCCTAATTGCTGCATTAATTCAAAGGATTGATGCGGTGAAGGGTGGCGGAGTACCTTACGTTTCTCCCTCGAATGAAAGATTGCCTATTACAGGGGCTATTGTAGGAAAGAATACTGAACTGTCTTTAGATCAAGGGCAGGCTAATTTCTTGAACGGAGCTGGAATTATTACGGTGATTAATTTAAATGGATGGCGGTCATGGGGGAATAATACGGCAGCATATCCATCAACTTCTGATGTTAAAGACCGTTTTATTGCGGTACGGAGAATGTTTAATTGGTGGGGGAACACTTTTATTTTGACCTACTTTGATAAAGTGGATGACCCTACAAATTATAGATTAATTGATTCCGTTGTTGATAGCGAGAATATTCGAGCGAACGGTTTTAAAGCTTCAGGACAAATTGCTGGTGCGAAAATAGAATTTAGGCAAGATCAAAATCCTATCACGAGCCTGTTGAATGGCAAGATTCAATTCATTCAAAAAATGGCTGCATTTACACCAGCCGAACATATTGTTAATGTTTTAGAGTTTGATCCAAGAATTTTAGAAGAATCATTATTTGGAGGTGATTGATGATGACTAGCATAATTCCGGAGAAAATTGTTAACTACAATGTTTATGATGATGGGGATAAATTGGTCGGTGTTTCTGGAGAAATCACTTTGCCTGAGTTCGAGGCAATGAGTGAAACAATCGGAGGCGCTGGCATTGCAGGTGAATATGATTCGCCTACGCCAGGGCATTTTGAATCGCAGGAAATGGAGATTAACTTTCGAACGATTAGTGACTCGACATTCAAACTGATGGGAAACCGCGGTCAAACATTGACTCTGCGCGCTGCTCAGCAAAGCTATAACGTGACGAGCGGAAAGACGAGCATTCGGCCATTGAAAATCACAATTCGAGGTATCTCTAAAGGGATGTCAGCCGGAAAGATTGAAGTTGGATCACCTACGGAAACGTCTAATAAAATCGAAATTCTTTATGTGAAAATCGAAGAGGATGGGAAAACATTATTGGAATTCGATAAGTTGAACTTTATTTACATCGTAGACGGCGAAGATTTATTAGAAGATGTGCGAAATGCAATTTAGGGAGGAATTTGTAGTGAATCAGTATTTAATTGAATTTAAAAAACCTTACTCGTTTGAGGGAGTAGAGTATGGCGATGTAGATTTATCTAATTTAGAAAATTTAAGCACAGGCGATTTAATTGAAGCGGATGGGCAATTTAGCGAGTCAGGACAATTTGCCGTTATGAATGAAATGACAACTTCTTATGCTTGTATTTTGGCGGCCAAAGCTTCTGGAAAGCCGATTGAATTTTTTCAACGATTACCAGCAATTGAAGGGGTAAAAGTGAAACGCGTCGTTATGGGTTTTTTCAACAGTTAGGCTTTGTGAAGCTTGAGAAAAATAAATATATAAAACAATTAGACGGACGGACACTCAGAAAAGTGTGCGTCCGTCTTTCTTTATCCACATTTACGAGTATCGAATACTTTGAAAAATTAAATCCTCAAGAATTACGTGAAGTGATTGATGATATCGAGGAGGCGAATAAGAAAACATGAGTAAAAAAAGTTATGAAATCGCCTTTCGTTTGGGAGCGAAAATGGACTCTTCTTTACGCACTGCTTTTGCCAATGCGAATAAAAATTTGAGTCAACTAAATAAAAACTCTGGATCCATTGTCAAAACAAGTGGGACATTATCCCGTGCAATGCAGGGGGTAGGAACAGCTGGCGTAAACATGACAAAAAGGGTATCAAGTGGCATTACAACAGGATTAATCGCACCTTTTAGAGGTGCAATTAATATGGTGAAGCAATATGCAGGGGCATTAGGTGTTTTGTCTGGTGGAGCGCTTGCGGCGACAGGTATGGGGCGTCTATCTGCTATCGAAAATGCTCAGACATCCTTGACTGTCATGATGGGTGATGCCAAGGTAGCCAAAGCTTTCCTCGATGACGTATTGGATTTTGCAAAAACAACGCCTTTCGCATTTCCCGATTTAGCTGAGACATCCAGAAACTTGATTGCATTCGGCATGGATAAAGCTAAAGTAGTTCCAACAATGAAAGCAATTGGAGATGCGGCAGCGGCGACAGGAAAAGGCAGTGAGGGGCTACAACAGGTTGCAGGAGCCTTTGGAGATATGCAAATTAGTGCCCAATTATCACTTGGTCCTATCAGGAGTCTTGAAGCGGCTGGTGTTCCTGCTTTGAAAATACTAGCAAACCAAGCTGGGGTAAGCACTGATGCAATGGCGAAAAGCATATCGAAAGGTTCAATTGATTCCCAAAAAGCGATAGATCAACTAGTGCAGGGTATGCAGGATGGAACGGATGGTTTAGCTGGTCGGACGGCGGCTATGGCTGGAATTATGGAGGAGACTAAAAAGAATTGGACGGGTTCTGTCGATAGCTTGAAGTCCTCTATCTCGTCAACTATGGCAACGCTTTTAGAACCTGTTAAACCACATATCCAATCAGCAATGGCATGGTTTGGAAATACATTTGCAAAATTACCACCGATTGTTTTTTCAATCGCTAATGCTGTAAAACCTGCATTTAAGGGGATTGGAGAAGCTTTTAAAAATGTGGAAAAGTATGCAACTAGTATTATTTCTATTTTTAAAGGTGGATTGGGGGCGGAAAAAGGTTCTATGTCACTTAAAGAACTCGGATTTTCTGAGGATGAAGTGACTAGTATTATGACGGCAGTTCAAACGATTCAGAAAAACTTTAAGGATACATTTTCAAAAATAACGTCGTATATACCACCTGTATTGTCCGTAGTAAAAACAGTATTTTCTCAAATTGCCCCGTTTCTAGCGAATTCGGCTAAGGGATTCGTTGTTTTTAGCGACACGATAAGAAGTATCATTTCTTTTATTGCCCCGTACTTGGGACAGGCTTTAGGAGCCATATTCAGTGTGATCAAGGGTGTAATCGTCAAGATAAAGTCATTTTGGTCTGAAAATGGTGCTGAAATTATTCAAGCTGTAAAAAATGTTGCCAAAGTTGTTGGTAGTATATTTAAAGTTCTTGGCCCTATTGTTTTATTTGTTATCAAAATGGTGTGGGATAACATTAAGGGCGTTATTCAAGGCGGATTAAATATAATACTAGGTCTAGTCAAGGTGTTTTCCTCTCTTTTTACAGGCAATTGGAAAGGTTTATGGGATGGCGTAAAGCAATTACTTGGTGGCGCGCTTCAATTTTTATGGAATCTATGGAATTTAATGATTATGGGGCGCATGGTAAAAGGCGTTGTTGTGGTTGTAAAATCTATTGCGGGTTTCTTTAAAGGATTAGGACCAAAGCTAGCTACAAGCGTACAGTATTACTATCATTTGTTCATGGATAAGTTTTATCAAATCGGAATAGGGATTTTAAGAACAATCACGAACTCTGTTGGGAAAATTGTCGGAGTAGCAAGAAATGCGATAACAAATTTTATCACCGTTTTTCAGACCGCAAGAACTTTTGGTGTAAATATTTTCATGTCGATTGTTTCCGCTGTACGAAATTTGTTTTCCGGTGCGGTTGGTTTTATTAAGAATGCTTTTTCTAACGTAGTTGGTGCAGTGATGGAAAGAATCAGTACATTAATTGGTTCAATTCAAGGG
>CANSAF010000026.1 GCA_947644645.1 uncultured Sporosarcina sp.
ATTGTCTGGTTGGTCTGAATGGAAAGTCGTTCTTGTTTTTTGGAGCGTTGCGTTAGTGGCAGTTCTCGTTCCAGTTTTGCTGGAGGTTATGTAAAATGAAAAATATAGACCAATTTAAAGGACAAAAGATTTTAGTATTAGGTCTTGCGAAAAGTGGTTATGCAGCGGCGGAACTTCTCCATTCATTTGGTGCCCAAGTCATCGTCAATGACGCATCGCCTTTAGAAAATAACGAAGAAGCGAAAGTTTTACTCGAGCAAGGACTTACGGTCATTTGCGGTGGGCATCCCAAAGATTTATTAGATGAATCATTTGATTTAATTGTTAAAAATCCGGGAATACCTTACTCAAATCCAATCTTACAACAAGCAGCGGACATGAATTTACCGATTTGGACGGAAATTGAACTTGCTTATCGCATTAGCGAAGCACCAATTATTGGCATTACAGGTTCTAACGGCAAGACGACAACGACAACATTGCTTTATCATATGTTGAATATCGGTGGCGAAAATCCATTAATTGCAGGGAATATCGGGACAGTGGCTTGTTCCGTTGCAAAAGAAGCAACAAAAGAGCAAAAAATTGTTTTAGAAGCTTCTTCTTTCCAATTAATGGGCATTGACCAATTTAGACCTAAAATTGCGATTTTGACAAATCTATATGAAGCGCATCTTGATTATCATGGGGATCTCGAAAGTTATCAAGACGCGAAAGCACAGATGATTAAAAATCAATTAGCAGATGATTATTTCATTTACAATGCAGATCAACCGCATGTAGTAGAAATTGCGGAGCATGCAGCCGCGGTGAAAGTCCCGTTTTCAGTTGAAGGAAAGAAAATGACAGGTATATCTGCTGATGATTTGCGAATATATTGGAACGGGGAACCTTTTATAGACCGTTCCGTTATTAAATTACCTGGGAAGCATAATTTAGAAAATATTTTATGTGCCATTGCCGCAGCGAATTTACTCGGCTGTAAAAAATCGGCAATTATTGATGTGTTAAGTTCTTTTACAGGCGTTAAGCATCGCATGCAATTTGTAAAAGAGTTAAACGGACGAAAATATTATAATGATTCAAAAGCAACGAATACATTGGCAACGAAAAGTGCGTTAACGGCGTTTGACGGTCCTGTTATCCTACTCGCAGGTGGTTTGGACCGTGGACATTCATTTGAAGAATTAAGGCCGTATATGGACAATGTGAAAGCCGTCATTGCTCTTGGCGAAACGAAAGAACGTTTTGCAACGTTTGCGCGTTCATGCGGTGTGGAAGATGTAAAAATCGCATCATCGATGGAAGAAGCTGTCCAACTAGCGCAAGCCAATTCAGTAGAAAAAGATGTGATTTTACTATCTCCTGCAAGTGCGAGTTGGGATGAATACCCAAGTTTTGAAATTCGTGGCGATCGATTTATTACTGCAGTGCAAGCACTGGATTGAGTGCAATAATCGATTTCGGAAGGATTTAAGCGAAGATGATATAAAGCGTCATTGAAGAAGTTGGCGATCATAAATGCGGAAGGATGCGTTCACTGGAAGATAAGCTGAAAATTGCGTTCGTTGTTTCGGCGCTCGCATTGTCGTTTATTGGCTTAGCATTTGTACATTCGGCGGGGTCTTATTGGGGGACAGTTCATTATGCAGATTCGTTTCCTTTTATTGTCAAACAAAGTTTATATATGTTGGTATCAGTCAGTATAGCGCTAATTATTATGAAAAGTTCGCTCGCATCGAATCCTAAAATGTGGACGATACTTTATGGGTTGGCAATTTTGTCGCTGATTGCCGTCATGATTCCGGGACTGGGTGCAACGAGGAATGGTTCGCAAAGTTGGATAATACTAGGACCTCTCAGTTTGCAACCAGCGGAATTTGTGAAAGTCGCACTGATTGGTATGTTATCGAGTAGTTTAGTGAAAACTTCAACAGCTAAAAAAGTTTTCAGTTGGCGACATTTAGGGCTGATTTTATTGCCGGCTGGACTGATTATGTTGCAACCAGATCTAGGGTCGACGGTAATTTTAATTGTTTCGGCATTTGTCGTGTTGTTTATCGCTGGTTACTCTTTACGTTTTTTTACGTTCATTGGCGCTGCCGGTGTTTTATCGTTTATTGGATTAATTGCGGCAGCTCCTTATCGATTAGACCGGATTAAATCGTATATTGATCCTTGGAATGATCCGCTTGGAACAGGCTTTCAAAGTATCCAATCTTTATTTGCGATTGCGCCCGGCGGACTTTTCGGTCATGGATATGGCAATAGTCGGCAAAAGTATTTGTATTTACCTGAACCGCAAAATGATTTTATTTTTTCGATTGTAGCAGAAGAATTAGGATTTATCGGTGCTGCATTCATTGTATTGCTATTTACAGTTTTTTTAGTTGCTTCATTTGGCATTGCAGTTCGGACGAAAGACCGTTTTTCAATGCTTGTCGTTTCTGGGATGAGCGCAATGATTTTTTTTCAAACATTTTTAAATATCGGTGTTGTGTCAGGGTTACTGCCTGTAACAGGAGTCACTTTACCATTTATTAGTTATGGCGGTTCTTCGCTATTAACGACATGGATGGCAGTAGGGGTTATTCTACATTTTATGACGCGAACGAATCATGTTTAGAGAGGGGGAGCGATGATGAAAAAAGTAATTGATATTGAAGAACGTATTCCATCAATGCGTGAAAGAAGACGAAGACGCGCAAACCGAAAATTTATTTTCATTGTATCGATCTTTCTAGTCGCTCTTCTGTCGATTCTTTATTTCCAATCATCTTTTAGTCGGATTGGGAAGATTCAATTGATTGGTGCAAGTATCCATGAGCCATCTGTCTATCTTGAAAAAAGTAGTATTCAAGAAGGAGAAGGATTATGGAGTTTTACGAAGAAGAAGGTTAAAGAGCGTTTGGCTGAAGTTGAAGGTGTACAAGAAGTCGAAGTGACGCGGAAGTGGTTTAGAGATGTGAAAATCCATATTACAGAATGGCGTCCCACTGCTTATATTGAAAAGGATGGACGTTATGATTTATTGCTCGAAAATGGGGAAGTGTTAAAACAAGCAAAAGTATCCCCTGAAAGCGATGCCCCTATTTTAAATGGTTTTGAAGACGAAGAGATTCAAGTGAAATTGACGGCACAGTTGGAAAACATGGAAAATAATGTGTACCAGTTAATTTCTGAAATTTTATATACGGGGACAAAGATAGAACCAAACCATATAACTGTTTTTATGGACGATGGCTATGAAGTCAAGGTGTTGATTCCGACTTTTGCAGAGAAGATGGTTTATTATCCACAAATTATTGCGCAACTTGGTGGGGATGAAAAAGGTGTCATCGATATGGAAGTCGGGACATATTTTACGCCTTATAGCCAAATATATGGATTAGAAGAAGCATTTGCAGAAGAAATGGAAGAAGAGGAGGACGAAGAAAATGAATAAATTTTTTGCCACAAGAAAAAGACCAATTTTATTTTCTGTCGTTTTCCTGATTATTGGTTTTATCCTTGCTTTTTCTTATCGCACTTTAGGAAAAGAAGCGAAGCAAGAACAAATTTCTTCCGCTGCTCTCGTCGCAGAAGAAGCTTACCGGGAAGATTTAATTGAGCAACAAGAACGAAATCGAGAACTTTCCGATGAAATCGGCATCAAGCAGGAGGAGATTCAAGCGTATGAACGTTCCTTTTTAACGCAAGAGGAAGATCACGCTCATTTAGTTGAGGAAGCGAAAGATCTTCGCCTGCTGCTTGGTGTAGTTCCAGCAAAAGGACAAGGAATACGGGTTACATTGATGGATGCCGATTATGATCCAATCGTGCAAAATCCAAATGATTATATTGTGCACGAAAGCCATATTTTTAAAGTGATGAATGAACTGAAAATTGCCGGAGCACAAGGGATTTCAATTAATGGTCAAAGAATTAAAGAAAATTCTTATATTAAATGTACAGGCCCAGTGATTATGATAGACGGAAAAACATTTCCGGCTCCTTTCGTTATAGAAGCAGTGGGCGAGATGGATATTTTACATGAGTCACTCCACTTAAAAGGTGGCGTGATTGATCGGCTTTTACTTGATAATATCGTTGTCACAACAGAACAAATTAAAAATCTTCATTTATCCGCAGTAGGTGAAGAGGCGAGTATGTGAAAGGAGTGAGCAAAATGCGGAGACAACTAAAGTTTACGGCCGTTTTGCTCATTATTGGCTTTTTAGTCGCCGTACAATATAACACGATTCAAAAACCAGAAGAGCGGGACACACGGGATATGTGGGCTATTCGAAATGATTTATCCAGTGAAAAAAAACTTCATTCTGAGCTCTTATCTGAAATTCGCAGTTTGGATGAAACGATTCGCACCTATGAATCACTGAGTGCGGAAAATACAGGAAGCGCATTAAAAGAAACGGTTGATAAATTGCATGATGAAATGGGCATGACGGATAAAATAGGTCCGGGCATCATTATTGAAGTAGAACCATCTCCAGAAAGTATAGCCCTTGGTGCTGATATTGAACAAATTACACCAGATTTACTGACAAGATTTGTGAATGAATTAAACCGAGTAAAATGGAGTGCGTTGGAAATTGACGGAAAACGTTATACGACTTTAAGTTCGATTCGTGATATTAACGGCTTTACAACGGTGAATGGTTTGAATGTTTCATCGCCACCATTTACCATTAAAGTGGTTACGGATACGATTGAAGATGGTGAAAAAGTGTATAATACATTGCATGCTTCAACGATTCATGATGATTTTTACTTGGATAATTTAATCTTAAAAATTAGTGAGCCAAAAGAACAAATAGAAGTTAAAGGCTGGAAAGAAGAAATTCATAACTTACAATTAAAAGAACTACGGAAGGGAGAATAACGATGTGGCTACCTTTGCTGGGACTCATATTAGGTGTGGCATTTGGTCTTTTATCAGATATTCAAATTCCACAAGTATATAGTAACTATTTATCCATCGCAATTTTAGCCGCACTCGATTCATTATTCGGTGGTGTGCGTGCAAGTTTGCAGCAAGTGTACGATGATAAAATTTTTATTACCGGTTTTTTCTTTAATATCGTACTTGCAATTGGCTTAGCTTTTTTAGGCGTTCATTTAGGGCTCGACTTATATCTTGCTGCAATTTTCGCATTTGGGGTTCGGTTGTTTCAAAACATCGCCATCATTCGTAGAATTTTATTGGCAAATTGGACGGAAAAAAGCAAAAATCCGGAGGCGAATAGTGGAAATGAAAGGAAATGATAAGTGGTGTCGGAAATATTTAGACAATATGGTTATAATACAATAGAATGGAAGATAAGAGTTGAATGGGGAGGTGTCAGTCATTGAGCCAATCAGAATTATATGTTTCAGTAGATATTGGATCATCGTCAATTAAAGTATTAATTGGAGAAGTAGATGGAGAGAGTCTTCATGTGATCGGTGTAGGAAATGTGCAATCTACAGGGATTCGTAAAGGGACAATTATTGATATTGATGCAACTGTTGCGTCAATTCAAAAAGCGGTTGAACAAGCTGAAAGAATGACTGGTATGGAAATCAACGAAGTTGTTCTTGGAATTCCAGCCAATGGAATTTTATTGCAAGACGTTAAAGGAGTTGTGGCGGTAAACTCTGAAAACCGTGAAATTACGGATGAAGATTTAGACCGCGTGATGGAATCTGCACTAGTTACGTCAATTCCTCCAGAGCGAGAATTCGTTAATCTCGTCCCAAAACAATTTATCGTAGATGATTATGATGAAATTACCGATCCGCGTGGTATGATAGGAGTTCGGTTGGAAATGGATGGGATCTTAGTGACGACATCCAAAACAATTGTTCATAATATATTGCGTTGTGTAGAACGTGCAGGTTTAACGATTCGTGAAATCTATTTACAACCGTTAGCTGCGGGAACTTTTGCGCTAACAGATGATGAGAAAAATCATGGGACAGCTTATATTGATATTGGAGGCGGTTCTACAACAATTTCATTATTTGGTGATAACCGTTTAATTGCAACAAGTGTCCTCCCAATTGGTGGCGATCATGTGACGAAAGATTTGTCAATTGTACTGAAAACACCTACCGAGCAAGCGAGGAAAATTAAACATAGATTTGGACATGCTTTCTATGATGATGCTTCAGATGATGATTTCTTTGAAGTCCCGATTATTGGCGCTGACACGAAAGAGCAGTATAGCCAAAGATACATATCGGAAATTATCGGCGTTCGTTTGGAAGAACTCTTTGATTTAGTGTTGGAAGAATTTTATAAAATGGGTATTCGTGATTTACCAGGTGGGGTCGTATTAACGGGTGGTATTACAAAGATTGAGGGAATGCTTCCGCTTGCAAGACATGTATTGCAAACGCGTGTCCGTATCCATGTTCCAGAATATATCGGAGTAAGAGAGCCGATGTATACAACAGCAGTTGGACTGATTCAATATGCATATGAACAAGACGCATTTTTTGGTGTGACATCTGAAGAATCAGCTGTGCAAGTGAACCATGAACCATCTATGAATCCTCAAAAAGTTTCAAAGCAACATAATCAAGAACGAGAAGATAAACCGAGTATAATGTCTAAGGCAAAGAAATTATTTAATAATTTCTTTGAGTGAAGAAATAGATAAAGAAAAACGAAGGTTAACCATATTTAGGAGGAGAGAAGATGCTGGATTTTGATACGAACGTTGACGAGCTAGCTGTCATTAAAGTAATTGGAGTTGGCGGTGGAGGAAATAACGCTGTAAATCGAATGATTGAACATGGTGTAGAAGGTGTTGAGTTTATCGCAGTCAATACAGATGCTCAAGCACTGAATTTATCACAAGCTGAAGTGAAGTTACAATTAGGAACGAAATTAACACGCGGACTCGGCGCAGGTGCAAACCCAGAAGTAGGGAAAAAAGCTGCTGAGGAAAGTCGTGAGCAAATAGAAGAAGCATTACGCGGAGCAGATATGGTCTTCGTAACGGCTGGAATGGGCGGTGGAACTGGAACAGGTGCCGCACCAGTCATTGCACAAATCGCGAAAGATTTAGGCGCACTAACAGTAGGTGTTGTCACACGTCCGTTTACATTTGAAGGACGTAAACGTCAAACACAAGCAATTGGCGGGATTACAACGATGAAAGATTCGGTTGACACTTTAATTGTCATTCCGAATGACAAATTACTTGAAATCGTTGATAAAAATACACCGATGCTTGAAGCATTCCGTGAAGCAGACAATGTACTACGCCAAGGGGTTCAAGGTATTTCTGATTTAATCGCAGTGCCTGGACTGATTAACTTAGACTTTGCGGACGTTAAAACAATTATGTCCAATAAAGGTTCTGCTTTAATGGGAATTGGGATTTCAACGGGTGAAAACCGTGCAGCAGAAGCCGCGAAAAAGGCTATTTCAAGTCCATTACTTGAAACGTCAATTGACGGCGCAAAAGGTGTCTTGATGAACATTACAGGCGGTTCTAATTTAAGTTTATTTGAAGTACAAGAAGCTGCAGATATCGTTGCTTCTGCTTCAGATGAAGATGTTAATATGATTTTCGGATCTGTCATTAATGATAATTTGAAAGATGAAATTATCGTGACAGTGATTGCAACAGGATTTACGGAAGAACAATTAGTTGCTGGCAGACCGACAAGAGGTGCAGGTTTCGGTGGCACAATGCAAGGTGGTCGTCCATCGGCACCGGTGCGTGAAGAACGTCCACGTGAAATTGAAGAACCAGAACAATTTAAACAACCTGAACCAGAACAAACGCAACAACAAACAAGTTCAGCAGATGACGGCTTAGATATTCCAACATTTTTACGCAACCGTCGTCGCAGATAATATGAGATTCCCCGAACGAGCGTTTAAGTTCGGGGGATTTTTTTATTTAAGGTGAATTGAGCTTGTGATATACCTTGAATTCAAGGCACTGAAAAAGAATAGCGAGGCACTGAAAAACTCCCGGAAAGCACTGAAAACTTAGCGTCAAGCACTGAAAAATCATTATCAAGCAATGAAAGTCGAAAAAAAATCCTGATTCTCAATCTCAATTCCCCACAAAATCCTTCATATCAGCCGATTCTCCATCGAACTTGACATAAATGCGCTGTGAAGAACATACCTTAAATTAATAAAAATTGTCGAAAGTTTTTAAGAAGCGACTACGCTAGTTGACAAAATATTCATCCATCTCGTGCTATCTTTGGATAAAGGAGGGCGTGATATGTACGCGGAACTAATAATCGGACTCAATATGATGTTTAATTTTACCGTTCTATCCTTCGCGAATAAAATGCAAAACGTGAAAATTAAGTTAAGCCGTTTATGTTTTGCTTCTTTCGTTGGTGCAATTCCTGTCGTATTTTTTTCTACTTCAATCTGGACAATGATTTTAACTTTTATTGGTATGACGCTTATTGCTTATGGAAAAGCCTTTACCCAGTGGCGAAAGTCGGCATCTGTTGCTTTACTTGGTGCATTGTTTGCGGGGGGATTATTAACGGCGCTCCAACTTCAAATTCAAAGTTTTTCGGGGTATAAAGCTGTCTTTTTTTATTCATTGACCGCTTATGGTGCGCTATATTATGTCAAAGTGAAATGGCGAGAAGTACGCACTGCTGAAAGTATTTCTGAATTAAAAGCCGAGTCAACCTTATCGATTTGGGAAAGTGAAATTCCAGTTAAAGTTTTTGTAGATTCTGGAAATAATTGTACAGAACCACTATCTGGAAACCCTGTTCACTTCGTATCGTTTTCCGCAGTAGAAGATTTTATCGAAAAAGATTTAAAACAATTTTTATTCGCATGGGATCCGCAAAAAAGCCCTTCAATTGTTGATTTTCCAAGCCAATACCAAAAAGAATTGCGCCTTGTAAAATTATTAACTGTACAAGGTGTATCTTGGGCGATTGGATTGAAATATAAAAAATGGTTCATTGAAGGAGGGGAAGAACTGGCACCGGGCTATATCGTGTTGACAAAAGATGACCAGCGTTACCCAGAAAATGCACAAGCTATTTTACATGTATCCGCAATGGAATCAATAGGAGAAAGGGGAAAAAAATATGTTCAATAAAATGAAGAAATGGCTCACGATCTTATTCGCATTTTTCAGAGGAAAACAAGGAACATACTATATTGGTGGGCATGCATCACTGCCTAAACCATTAACACGGGAAGAAGAAGCGAAAGTGATTCAAGCATTTATGGATGGGGATGCAGAAGCGAGAGATACATTGATTGAAAAAAATTTACGATTAGTTGTTTATATTGCGCGTCGTTTTGACAATACGAATACGCATATTGAAGATTTAATTAGCATTGGGACAATTGGACTTATTAAAGCGATTGAAACATTTAAACCAGATAAAAAAATTAAGTTGGCAACTTATGCGTCCCGTTGTATTGAAAATGAAATTTTAATGCATCTTAGAAAGACAAACCGTACGAAGTCTGAAATTTCTTTCGACGAACCGCTAAACTCAGATGCGGATGGCAATGAATTATTACTTTCAGATATATTAGGCACAGAGGCGACAATTATTATTGATAATGTTGAAAGGAAAATTGAGCGTCAACATATGATTGAAGCGGTTCGGACATTAAACGAGCGAGAAAGATATATTATGGCTTGTCGATTTGGTTTAACAGGAAAAATGGAAATGACACAAAAAGAAGTAGCTGAAATGCTTGGAATTTCACAGTCTTATATATCGAGACTTGAAAAGAAAATTATACTTGAGTTACGAGAGCTCTTAAATCAACCAACGGGATAATGGTTGAAATTGGTGATTCCATTTTACGCATATTCTGAAGGAGAGAGGATAGACTACTTTTTACAGTCATCTAAAGAATGCGGAGGAATGGAAGATGGTACGTACAAGAGTTGAAATATGTGGCATCGATACATCTGAATTACCGTTATTATCGAGTGAAGTGATGCGTGAAACATTTATTAGACTGCAAAGTGGCGATGAATCTGCCAGGGAAGAACTCGTCATCGGAAATTTAAGATTAGTGCTGAGCTTAGTGCAACGCTTTATTTACCGCGGAGAACAAGCAGATGATTTATTTCAAGTTGGATGCATCGGCTTACTTAAATCAATTGATAACTTTGATTTGAAGCATAATGTTCGGTTTTCAACATATGCTGTTCCGATGATTTTGGGAGAAATCAAAAGGCATTTAAGAGATCATCATGCCATTCGTGTTTCAAGATCACTCCGAGATATTGCATATCAAGCAATGCGGGCGAGGGAAGCTTTTATCAATGAACATCAACATGAACCAAAACTTACCGAGTTGGCGGAACTAATTGACATACCAGCGGATGATATTTTATATGCACTCGATGCAATTCAAGATCCAATGTCACTTCATGAGCCAATGAATAGCGGAGACGGGGATCCTGTTTATTTAATGGATCAGTTGCAAGATAAAACAATATCGGAGGATCGTTGGTTAACGTATGTTTCAGTAAAAGAAACGATGACTGAATTGGACGAGCGACAACAATATATTTTAAATAAACGTTTCTATCTAGGTGAAACGCAAACTGAAATTGCGAAAGAACTCGGTATTTCCCAAGCGCAAATTTCACGACTCGAAAAAAATGCGGTAAAAATTATTCGGAACCAAATGGAAGAAGAAATATAAAAACGAATCGATGTATTGGTTAAAACAAGGAATGTCTAGACAGTCGAGAAGATGACTAACTAGGGATTCCTTGTTTTTATTCGTATTGAATGTGCATATAATGGTAAAAAAGGAGCGATACGATGAGGTTTTCTGAAATTCAAAAAAAGGAAGTCATTGACGGAGAAAAAGGTTCATTCCTCGGATATGTTCAAGATGCGACAGTTGATGTGGAAAAAGGTGTCATTGAAAAACTTCATGTAAGTAGTGGAGAAAAAGGTTTGTTTTTTGATACGAAGAAAAGTGAATTGAAAAAAATTCGAATACGCGATATTTCTGTCATTGGAAAAGATATTATTCTTGTCAATGAAAAAGCGGAAAAAGAATGATTTTAATTGATAAGTCGGTGTTTGATTGCTACAATAAAAGGAATGATATATGAAAAGTAGTGATTAGAATGAGCAAACTTCAACAACGTATACAAAAAATCGAAGAAAATATTCAAGCTGCTTGTGAAAAAGCTGGGCGAAAACGTTCTGATATTCATGTAGTCGCTGTTACGAAAAGTGTTTCTTCCACACGAGCAAAAGAAGTCATTGATGCTGGTTTCACGCATTTAGGTGAAAATCGTCCAGATGGATTAACTGAAAAAATTGAACAAATTACAGATGATGTAAATTGGCATTTTATAGGGAACCTACAAAGTCGACGTGTGCGAGATATCATCGACCATGTAAGTCATATTCATTCATTAAGTAGAACGAGCATTGCAAAAGAAATCCAAAAACGTGCAGAAAATCCGATTAATTGCTTTATCCAAGTGAATGTTTCAGGAGAAGCATCAAAATCTGGCATAGCACCTAAAGAGTTAGAATCATTTATTGAAGCAATGACGAATTATGATAAAGTGCGTATCGTCGGTTTAATGACGATGGCTCCAAATATCGAAGACGAGGCGGAAATTCGTATGATTTTTAAAGAAATGCGCGCGCTTCGTGACCGTATTCACGCTTTGAATTTACCAAATGCACCTTGTACTGAATTGTCAATGGGGATGTCAAATGACTATGAAATAGCGATTGAAGAAGGGGCGACTTATGTAAGAATCGGCACTGCTTTAGTCGGAGAGGAAAGCGGGGGAGACTGATGAGTTTAAAGAACAAATTCCAAAACTGGTTTTACCTTGATGAAGAAGAGGAAATGCAGGAAGAACGAAAGCAAACACCTGCCAAGCAGTCTAAAAAAGAAGTACGTGTACCAGCGACTGAACAACAAAAGCCTAAGAGACCTAAAAACAAAAAAACTGTACCAATTGATGGAGAGCAAGAGTCTCCAAGAATTGTCAGTTTGCAAAGTGCTCAAAAATCGTCTAAAGTAGTTCTTGCTGAACCGCGTGTTTATGCAGAAGCACAAGATATTTCGGAGCATTTAAAAAATAAAAGAGCCGTTGTCGTAAATTTACAACGCATTGATAGAGATCAAGGCGTTCGCATTATCGACTTTTTAAGCGGAACGGTTTATGCACTTGGTGGAGACATTCAGCGAATCGGAACAGATATTTTTCTCTGTGTGCCGGATAACGTAGAAGTTGCTGGTGCTATATCCGACTATTTTGAACAATAGAAACTGAATGAGAGGTTCGTTTGATTATGTATGAAATGCTTTTTAAATTGCATAATCTCCTAATACAGGGGATTGGTGTGTATCGAATTGTAATTTTTATTTATATTTTAATGTCATGGGTGCCATCGATGCGTGAAAATGTAGTTGGACAATTCATTGGCAAAATTGCTGAACCATATTTAGCATTCTTTAGAAAGTTCATCCCGCCACTCGGTATGATTGACTTCTCGCCAATTGTTGCGTTAATCGCATTAAGCTTTATTTCGCAAGGTGTTACAATGGTGTTTAGAATGATTTTACAAATGATGTAATAAAAGATGAATGTTCTATCTGTAGACTAAGTTTTAAAGAACTTCGTCTGCAGATATTTTTATTTAGGGGGAAATGGTCATGGATTCGATTTTACAACATTTTAGAAAAGATGAGCAACCATTTATCGAAAATGCAATTGGCTGGATTCGAGAAGTGGAAAATTTATATGTGCCCAAACTGACAGATTTTTTAAATCCACGAGAGCGCTATATTGTCGAGACATTGGCGAATAATAGTGATTTACTCGTTTCAAAAGAAGGGGCTTTTGAGAACGCGGAAAGAATGCGGATGTTAATTTATCCAAATTATTATGAACCTACGGAAGAAGATTATCGTGTCACAGTTTTTAATATCAATTATCCGACGAAGTTTATGACGTTGAATCATAAGGACGTGCTCGGTTCTTTAATGGGGTTAGGCATTGACCGTTCGAAATTTGGCGATATTCAAATTGCTGGGGAAGAAGTACAGTTTGCTGTCACCAGTGAGTTGAAGGATTATATGATCGCCAATTTTACAGCAGTTGGAAAATCGAAAATATCGATTTCTGAAGTTGACGAAATGAGCGAGTGGATTACTTCTGATGAAACATGGATTGAATCGACACAAATTGTCAGTTCTATGCGTTTAGATGTTGTCGTTGCAGCACTTGCAGGTTTTTCCAGACAAAAAGCAGTAGCGCTTATTAAAGGCGATAAAGTACGGGTCAATTGGACATCAGAAAATAATGTGGCTGCAGAATTATTCGAAGAAGATATGCTTTCCATTCGCGGTTTTGGTCGGTTTAAAATGATTGCGATTGAAGGACGCACGCGGAAGGATAAAATTCGCCTAATTACTGGAACGCTCGCGTGACTTTTCAGAAAATGATAAAGGGAATACAGAAAAAAGCTGGATTCTGTCCCGTAAAAATGTATAATGAAAAGAGAGAAGTAAGAGGAGGTATTTAGATGGCTTTAACACCGCTTGATATACATAATAAGGAATTTAGCAATAAATGGCGCGGTTATGATGAAGATGAAGTCAATGAGTTTTTAGAGCAGATTATGAAGGACTATGAGAACTTAATTGAAGAAAATAAATCATTGAAAAATGAATTAACACAAACGAATGCGCAAATTTCGCATTTTAATACAATCGAAGAAACTTTACAAAAGTCGATTATGACTGCACAAGAAGCAGCGGAAGATGTGCGTAGAAATTCGATGAAAGAGTCGAAGTTAATCATTAAAGAAGCTGAGAAAAACGCGGATCGTATTGTCAATGAAGCTCTTTCTCGTGCTCGTCAAGTGTCGCTTGAAGTGGAAGATTTAAAAAAGCAATCTAAAGTATTCCGCAATCGTTTTAAAATGTTAATCGAGGCACAGTTAGATTTAGTCAACGCAGAAGATTGGGATGGTCTACTGGATTATGAGTTAGACACAGAACAACTTCAGGGGCTTACAGAAGAATAATATTAAAAACTTGACGCTTAATCATTTCACAATTATAATGATGAGCATATCATATCAGTATAAATTAAAAGATTAATTTGAATTTATTTATAATGACGTTGAAAGAGACAGTACTTTTTTGTTAATTATAAAGCGAGCTAGGGATGGTGAAAGCCTGGTTAAAAGACAAATTAGGAAAATCACTCTGGAGTTGGATTACAGAAATAATGTAAGTAATCCCGGTCTATACCTCCGTTACTGGTAACTTAAGTGGCAGCAAGCTTTTTTCGCTGCAAGTAGGGTGGTAACGCGAGCGAAACTCGTCCCTTTTTAGGGGCGGGTTTTTTGTGTTTTAAAATTTAAAAGGAGGATTTTAACATGGAGTATAAAGATACATTATTAATGCCGAAAACAGATTTCCCGATGCGTGGTAATTTACCGAAAAGAGAGCCAGCACTGCAAACAGAGTGGGATGAAAAAAATATTTATGAAAAAGTCCAAGAACGTACGAAAGGAAGACCTTTCTTCGTTCTACATGATGGACCGCCGTACGCGAATGGTGATATCCATATGGGGCATGCGTTAAATAAAGTGCTAAAAGACATTATCGTTCGTCATAAATCAATGACAGGTTATCATGCGCCTTATGTTCCTGGTTGGGATACGCATGGTTTACCAATCGAGCAAGCTTTAGTAAATACAGGTGTAGATCGTAAAGAGCATTCATTAGCAGAATTCCGTCGTATGTGTGAGGAATATGCGCTAGAACAAATCGATCGTCAACGTACACAGTTTAAACGTTTAGGTGTTCGTGCAGATTGGGAAAATCCATATATTACATTAAAGCCTGAATATGAATCACGTCAAATTGAAGTATTCGGTGAAATGGCGAAAAAAGGCTATATTTATAAAGGTTTAAAACCAGTTTACTGGTCACCATCAAGTGAATCGGCATTAGCGGAAGCTGAAATTGAATATAAAGATAAGCGTTCACCATCTATTTATGTGAGTTTCCCGGTAAAAGACGGCGGAGATGTATTAGCTGAAGACGTTCATTTCTTAATCTGGACGACGACGCCTTGGACAATTCCGGCAAACTTAGGAATTACAGTGCATCCTGACTTTAACTATATTGTGGTTCGTGCAAATGATAAAAAGTTTGTCATTGCTGAAGATTTACTGGACTTTGTTTCAAAAGAACTTGAGTGGGAAGAGCATACAATTGAAAAAGTTGTGAAAGGTACAGAACTTGAAAGATTGGTTGCGAAACACCCAATTTATGACCGTGATTCACTGATCATGTTAGGCGATCATGTTACAACAGATGCGGGTACGGGTTGTGTTCATACAGCACCAGGTCACGGGGAAGATGACTTCTATGTTTCTAAAGAATACGGTATTGATGCACTTTCTCCAGTAGACCATAAAGGTGTTATGACTGCTGAAGTTCCAGGCTTTGAAGGATTATTTTATGAAGATGCAAATAAAGCAGTTGGCGAAGCATTAGAAGAAGCTGGTGCTTTAGAGAAAATTTCATTCATCAAACACTCTTATCCACATGACTGGCGTACGAAAAAACCGGTTATTTACCGTGCAACAGCACAATGGTTTGCATCGATTGAATCATTCCGTGACGAATTATTAGAGGCGATTAAAGAAACAACATTCACACCTTCATGGGGTGAAACAAGACTTCATAATATGGTTCGTGACCGTGGAGACTGGTGTATTTCTCGTCAGCGTGTATGGGGTGTTCCAATTCCAGTGTTTTACGCTGAAAACGGCGAAGAAATTATTACAGATGAAACAATCGCACATGTTGCGAAATTATTCCGTGAGCACGGTTCAAATGTTTGGTTTGAGCGTGAAGCGAAAGAGTTACTGCCAGAAGGCTTTACACATGCAGGTAGTCCGAACGGCGAGTTTACGAAAGAAACGGATATTATGGACGTTTGGTTCGACTCTGGTTCATCACACCGCGGTGTGCTTGTAGAAAGAGACGATCTTGTGTATCCAGCTGATTTATATTTAGAAGGATCTGACCAATACCGTGGTTGGTTTAACTCATCATTAACGACAAGTGTTGCGATGCATGGTCATGCACCTTATAAAGGTTTATTAAGTCATGGTTTCGCGTTAGATGGTAAAGGACATAAGATGAGTAAATCTGTTGGGAACGTTGTTGTCCCAACAAAAGTAATGGATCAATTCGGTGCGGAAATTTTAAGATTATGGGTATCATCTGTTGATTATACAGCGGATGTGCGTGTTTCTGATTCGAACTTTAAACAAGTTTCGGAAGTTTACCGTAAAATCCGTAATACATTCCGTTTCTTACACGGAAATACATCGGACTTTAACCCAGCGACAGATCGTGTTGAGTTCGATGATTTACGTCCAGTTGACCAATATGTCTACGTGAAACTTCAAGATTTAATCGAAGAAGTGCGCAGTGCTTATGATCGTTTTGATTTTGCAGCTGTTTATCATGCAGTGAATAATTTCTGTACAGGAATTTTAAGTTCGTTCTATTTAGATATCGCAAAAGACGTTGTCTATATCGAACATAAAGAACATTTACACCGTCGTGCAATGCAAACAGTGATGTACGATACATTGCTTGCACTTGTGAAATGTTTAACACCTATCTTACCGCATACAGCAGATGAAATGTGGGCGCATTTAGAGCATGTTGAGGAAGAAAGTGTTCAATTAACAGATATGCCAGAAGCACAAGACTTAGGTGAAAAAGCGACAGAATTGAAAGAGCGTTTTGCAACATTAATGGCAGTGCGTGATGATGTCTTAAAAGCATTAGAAGTTGCACGTAATGAAAAAGGCATCGGGAAATCACTTGAAGCAAAAGTAACAGTGTTTGTCAAAGAAGGACTTGAAGATGTATTTAAAGCAGAAGATGTCGATTTTGCACAGTTCTTCATTGTTTCTAAATTCGTTGAAGGTGACGCAGCGAATGTTCCAGCTGAGGCACTTGAACTTGAACATGCACATGTTTTAGTTGAAGAAGCAGACGGCGAGAAATGTGAGCGTTGCTGGACAATTTCTGAAACAGTCGGCAACAACGAAAAGCATCCAGAAGTTTGTGAACGTTGTGCGGATGTTGTTGTGAATCATTACGAAGCTTAATTAATTTTAAAAAACAGTTGTGGCGAATGTAGAAAATGCCGCAACTGTTTTTTGTGTTGTGGAAAATATTTGATTAAAATGAAAGAGATTTGTTAAAAATATTGCATAGCGCGGATAAACGGTGCTCGAACGCGGATAACGAGGTCCTGAGCGCGGATAAAGTAGACTCGAACGCGGATAAACGATGCCTGAAAGCGGATAAATATCTCGAGTCGCGAAAACATACCCACCACTCAGTGAGCCAACTTCTTACGCCTCATTATTTTTTCGCGTAAGCTTTGTTCATTTTGACATATATATAAACAGTCATCACGCTTTTTGTGGTAAACTAAACAATGAAACTGTTGGACGGAGGTTTTGGGATTTGTTGATTTATTACGCGATTGCTGGACTTGTCATTTTGCTCGATCAAATTACAAAATGGCTCGTCGTTAAAAACATGGAACTTGGTGAAAGAATTGACGTACTTGAGCCGTATCTTTCTTTATTCTCCCATCGAAATCGCGGGGCGGCTTGGGGTATGTTAGAAGGACAAATGTGGTTATTTACCATCGTAACAATTGTTGTTATAGTTGGTATTCTTTATTATTTCCATAAAGAAGCAAAAGGACATGCGCTTTTTAGTTTAAGTTTAATGTTATTACTCGGCGGAGCGATTGGGAATTTTATCGATCGTTTATTCCGCGGAGAAGTGGTAGATTTTGTCAGTGTGTTAATTCCTATTATTCAATATGATTTTCCAATCTTTAATATTGCGGATGCTGCGCTTTCGGTTGGAGTAGGTTTACTTATTATTCATATTATTTTAGATGAAAAAAAGAATAAAGAAAAGGTGTCATAAATGGAAAAAATCCAAATTACAATCGATGCAGAAATGGCAGGGACGCGTATCGATAAAGTCATTTCTACGCATCAACCGGAAGTATCTCGTACACAAATTCAAATGTGGATTAAAGACGGGCATATTCTTGTGAATGAAAAAAATGAAAAAACAAATTATAAAGTGAAAGAAAATGATGTCGTTACGATTGACGAACCAGAACCGGAAGAATTAAATATTATCGCAGAAGATTTAGATTTAGATATTATTTATGAAGACGAGGATGTACTTGTTGTCAATAAAAGACGTGGAATGGTCGTTCACCCTGCAAAAGCGCATGCGAGTGGGACATTGGTCAATGGACTGATGCATCATTGTACAGATTTATCGGGCATTAACGGCGTACTTCGTCCAGGCATTGTCCATCGAACGGATAAAGATACGTCTGGTTTATTAATGGTTGCCAAAAATGATAAAGCACATGTATCACTCGTCGATCAGCTTGTTGCAAAAACAGTCAAACGTGTTTATGTTGCGTTGGTACATGGGCATATTCCGCATAATAATGGCACAATTGACGCACCAATTGGCAGAGGCGAGCATGATCGTCAAAAAATGATGGTGACGGATCGTGGGAAAAATGCGGTGACTCATTTTAAAGTATTAGATCGTTTTGATGACTATACATTAGTTGAATGTGAATTAGAAACAGGACGTACACATCAAATTCGTGTGCATATGGAATATATTGAACATCCACTTGTAGGGGATCCAAAATATGGACCGAAACAGACGATTCCGTTTGGCGGGCAAGTTTTACATGCCAGGACAATTGGTTTTATTCATCCGTCAACTGAAGAATATATGGAGTTTACAGTGGAACCACCAGCGGATTTCCAAGAATTAGTAAATAAAATCAGAAATGATGTTGACAAGTAAGAAACAAGTATTGTATACTACGTTCAGCGAATAAAATAACAGTCACTTGAAATCCTGTGAGATGAACAGTCACTGTTTCATTCGTCGAAAAGATTCGATGAAAATTCAATAGCGATACCTTTAAAGTCAGTCCAGAGAGGCTGGGAAGGTTGCACGGAACGTACAGTGGCATCTTTATGCCCATTTTACTGTACAATTTTTCTGCAAGTTTACCTCCCGTCCTAAATGGCGGGAGGTTTTTTTGTCTGCATTTAGCAGAAGTTCCAAAACAACATAAATTCCCAAGTGAAAATTAGAAGGAGGAATTACTTTGACGGAGAAAGCAAAAATTTTAGATGAACAATCTATTGCAAGAGCTTTAACAAGAATTGCGCATGAAGTGATTGAGCGAAATAAAGGAATTGAAGATGTCATTCTCGTCGGCATTAAAACAAGAGGCGCACATCTTGCGACAAGATTAGCAAAAAAAATCGAACAAATTGAAGGCAAGAAAATTAAAACAGGTGAGCTTGATATTACATTGTATCGAGATGATTTAAATAAAAAACATGAAAATAAAGAGCCACATGTGCATCAAGTAGACATTATAGATGATGTGACAGACCGAAAAATTGTCTTAGTAGATGATGTACTTTATACAGGCCGCACAGTGAGAGCTGCAATGGATGCAGTCATTGATCTTGGAAGACCTGCACAAATTCAACTAGCTGTCCTTGTTGACCGAGGTCATAGAGAATTACCGATTCGTCCAGATTTCATCGGGAAAAACATCCCGACATCAAGCGATGAAAAAGTAGTTGTTAGCGTTTTGGAATCTGATGAAGTTGATAGTGTTTCCATTCATGCGAAGTAAAGAAAAGATAAGAGGAGTTGTTGTAAAATGAATGGAAAAGTTTTAGATGTACATGAAAAACCGACAGCGGGTAAATGGTTAACGCTTAGTCTGCAGCATATGTTTGCGATGTTTGGGGCAACGATTTTAGTCCCACAACTCGTTGGATTAAGCCCAGCAATTGCCCTTTTAACAAGCGGGATTGCAACGATTATTTTTATCATCGTTACACGCTTTCAAGTGCCAGCTTATTTAGGATCATCATTTGCTTTCATTATTCCAATTCAAATCGCCACAACAACGGGTGGAATTGGCAGTGCAATGATTGGAAGCATGTTCGTCGCACTCGTTTATGCGATTGTTTCACTCGTCATTTGGAAAACAGGTTATGAGTGGATTATGAAAATTTTACCGCCGATTGTCGTCGCGCCAGTCATTATGGTTATCGGACTTGCGTTAGCACCAACAGCGGTAGGAATGGCAAGCACAATTGACGTGGACGGAGAATCAGTTTACAGCTTACTCCATTTCTCAGCTGCACTTGTGACTTTAATCTCAGCAATTATTTGTATTATGTTTTTCAAAGGTGTTATTAGTTTAATGCCGATCTTAATCGGAATTATTACAGGATATATTTACTCAGCATTCGTTGGCATTTTAGATTTTACAGCAGTAAAGGAAGCAAAATGGTTTGCGATGCCGGAATTACTAATACCAGGAATCGACTATGAATTTGTCGTCACACCAACATTACTTGCAGTTATGGTCCCAATCGCGATCGTAACAATTTCAGAACATATTGGGCATCAACTCGTACTTGGACGCATTGTAGACCGCGACTATATTAAAGAACCGGGCTTACATCGTTCATTACTTGGAGACGGAATTGGAACACTGATCAGTGGATTTGTTGGCGGACCACCGAAAACGACATACGGTGAAAATATCGGTGTCTTAGCAATTACGCGCGTTTACAGTGTTTACGTCATTATGGGTGCAGCGGTGTTTGCGATTATCTTCTCTTTCTTCGGAAAAGTGATGGCAATGATTGGCACAATTCCACCAGCAGTACTGGGCGGCATTTCAATTCTACTGTTCGGAATTATCGCGTCATCTGGTTTACGCATGTTCGTCGACCATAACATCGACTTTGGCAATCAACGTAATTTAGTGATCGCATCAGTCATCCTAGTCATTGGAATCGGTGGTGCATCGATTCAGTTCACTGAAACATTCGCAATAGAAGGAATGGCATTAGCTGCAATCGTTGGTGTTCTGTTAAACTTAATATTACCGGGTAAAACAGAGAAGAAATTAACGGATTTATAATGAGAAACCTGAAATGAATTTTAATCTGCATTGAGTGCTGTAAATGTATCGCGGCGCTCTAAGCAGATAAATAATAAAAATATAAAACCTTGCAATATAGGAAGGGGATTTACATGGAACATTTCGTATCAACAACAAACCTTACAATAGAAGAAATTGATTCATTATTAGACCGTGCTGAAAATTTCAGTAAATATGGATCAAGAGAATTGCCCGGGAAATATATCGTAAGTAACTTATTTTTCGAACCGAGCACGAGAACGAAAATGAGTTTTGAAGTTGCCGAGCGAAAACTTGGATTAGATGTAATTCCTTTTGAATCAGGTTTCTCGAGTACATTAAAAGGGGAAACATTGTACGATACTGTGAAAACTTTTGAAGCAATTGGCGTAGATGCACTCGTCATTCGTCACGAAGATGAAGGCTACTACGAAGAGTTAATCGGTAAAACAAATGTTGCTATCATTAATGGTGGAGATGGTTCGGGACAGCATCCGACACAATCCCTACTCGACTTATTTACAATTCGAGAAGAGTTCGGCACATTTGAAGGTTTGAATATCGTCATTGCAGGGGATATCGCACATAGTCGTGTCGCAAAGTCGAATCGTGATACACTGACAAGACTTGGTGCAAACGTAACATTTCTTTGTCCAGATGAATGGAAAGGCGAATTCGACGCTGTCCATGAATGGAATGATGAAATTTTAAAGAGTGATGTCATTATGCTTTTACGTGTTCAACACGAAAGACATGACGGCAAAATGACATTTACAAAAGAAGCTTATCATGATCAATACGGTTTAACTGTTGAACGTGCAAATCAAATGAAAGAAAATGCAATCATCATGCATCCAGCACCTTTTAACCGCGGTGTGGAAATCGATGAGGAATTAATTGAATGCGAAAAATCAAGAATTTTCAAGCAGATGGAAAATGGTGTTTATGTCCGAATGGCAGTATTAGAAGCAATACTAAATGGGAGGAATTAACATGACAAAACTTATTCAAGCAGTTCAATTATTAAACGAAGCAGGCGAAATGGTTACAGGAGACGTTCGAATTGAAGGCAATAAAATTGCAGAAATCGGCGAAAATCTTCCAGTGAATGATGCAACAACAATTGATGGAAAAGGTTTGTTTTTATCGCCAGGATTTATCGATGTACATGTTCATTTACGTGAGCCAGGCGGCGAGCATAAAGAAACAATTGAAACAGGGACATTAGCAGCAGCAAAAGGCGGTTACACAACGATTTGTGCAATGCCAAATACACGTCCAGTACCAGATACGAAAGAAAACTTAAACTATGTCAATGAATTAATCGAAAAAAACGCAAAAATCCGAGTTTTGCCATATGCGTCAATCACAATTCGCGAAGCAGGAAAAGAACGTACAAACTTAGCGGAATTAAAAGAACACGGTGCGTTTGCTTTCACAGATGACGGTGTTGGGGTACAAGCGGCTGGCATGATGTATGAAGCTATGCAAGACGCTGCAAAGCTTGATATGGCAATCGTTGCCCATTGTGAAGATAATACACTTATTTACGGCGGCGCACTTCATGAAGGTAAGCGCAATAAAGAATTAGGTTTACCAGGAATTCCTTCCATTGCAGAATCAGTACATATTGCAAGAGATGTGTTACTCGCAGAAGCTGCGGGCGCACATTACCACGTCTGCCACGTCAGTACGAAAGAATCTGTTCGTACAATTCGCGATGCGAAAAAAGCAGGTATTCGCGTAACGGCAGAAGTGAGTCCCCACCACCTTCTATTATCAGAAAACGATATTCCAGGGGATGATGCAGACTGGAAAATGAACCCACCACTTCGCGGAGAAGATGATTTACAAGCGTTACGTGAAGGTTTATTAGATGGCACATTAGACTTTATCGCAACAGATCACGCACCACATACAGCTGAAGAAAAAGCAGCAGGCGTTGCGAAAGCACCATTCGGTATTACAGGTTTTGAAACAGCTTTCCCACTTCTTTACACAAACTTTGTAAAAACAGGGAAATGGACAATGAAACAACTGATTGACTGGATGACAAAGAAACCAGCTGAAGTATTCAACTTACCATACGGCACATTAGCAGTTGGTGAAGAAGCTGACTTAGTGTTAATCGACTTAAATAAAGAAGAGAAAATTGACCGCAATACATTTTTATCAAAAGGAAAGAATACACCATTTGATGGTTGGGCATGTGCTGGATGGCCAGTGAAAACAATTTACGGCGGAGAAATCGTTTGGGAGGATGAGCAATAATGAAGAAAAGAATGCTGATTTTAGAGGATGGAACGACATTCGAAGGCTATGCTTTCGGATCAGACGAAGCATCTGTAGGTGAAACAGTTTTTACAACAGGCATGACTGGTTACCAAGAAACGATTTCTAACCCATCAAACTGTGGACAAATTATTGTTATGACGTATCCGCTAATCGGCGCATATGGCATTAATCGTGATGATTTCGAATCAATCGACTCTTCGATGAACGGAATTGTTGTTCGTGAATTAGAAGATGCACCGTCGAACTTCAGAAATGATATGACATTAGGCGAATGGTTAGTACAGAAAAATATTCCGGGTATCGAAGGTGTAGACACGAGAAAATTAACGCGTTTACTGCGTGAAAAAGGTCCATTAAAAGGAAAATTAACAGCGGCAAACGAAGAAATTCAAAACGTAGACGCGGAAGTTGAAGCAGTGAAAAATACAGAACTACCAACAGATTTAGTGGCGCAAGTATCAACGAAACGTCCTTACCCAAGCCCAGGAAGAGGCAAGCGCGTTGTTGTGATTGACTATGGTATGAAACACGGGATTTTACGTGAATTAAATAAAAGAAACTGCGATGTGATTGTCGTTCCTTACAATACAACATCTGAAGAAATTATTTCATTATTCCCAGATGGCATCGTCTTAACAAATGGTCCGGGAAACCCAGCGCATGTAGAAGATGCAGTAGAAACGATTCAATCATTAGTCGGTAAAGCGCCGATTTTCGGGATTGGATTAGGTCACCAATTATTAGCTTTAAGCCAAGGAGCAGAAGTTGTTCAACTACCATCTGGTCACCGCGGCAGCAATATTCCGGTGAAAGACTTAAAAACAGGTCGCACAGAATTAACAGCACAAAATCATGGCTATGCAGTTGATCAAAAATCAATTGAAAAGACAACTTTAAAAGTGACACATATCGCTTTAAATGATGACTCAATTGAAGGGTTAGAATGTACGAAAGAACCGATTTTCTCGGTACAATTTTATCCGGAAGCAGCACCAGGACCGGAAGATGCAAACCATTTATTCGACCGCTTTATGGACTTAATGAACGCGCAAAACCGAAAGGAGCAAAACAATGCCTAAACGTACAGATATCGAAACGATTTTAGTAATTGGATCAGGACCAATCGTCATTGGTCAAGCAGCAGAATTTGACTATGCGGGAACACAAGCTTGTGTTTCATTAAAAGAAGAGGGGTACCGAGTTATTTTAATTAACTCAAACCCAGCGACAATTATGACGGATACAGAAATTGCAGACAAAGTGTATATTGAACCAATTACATTAGAATTCGTCAGCCGCATTATTCGTAAAGAACGTCCAGATGCATTACTTGCGACACTCGGTGGTCAAACAGGACTAAATATGGCGATTGAATTACATGAGTCAGGCATTTTAGATGAATTAAACATCGAAATTTTAGGAACGAAATTGGATGCGATTCATCAAGCGGAAGACCGTGATTTATTCAGAACATTAATGAATGAACTTGGAGAGCCAGTTCCAGAAAGTGATATCATCCATAATCTTGAAGAAGCTCATACATTTGTTAAACGTATCGGCTATCCAGTAATCGTTCGTCCAGCCTTTACTTTAGGCGGAACGGGTGGCGGAATTTGTCATAATGATGCAGAGTTAGAAGAAATCGTTTCATACGGATTGAAAGCAAGTCCTGTAACACAATGTTTATTGGAAAAATCGATTGCAGGCTTTAAAGAGATTGAATATGAAGTGATGCGCGATAGCCAAGATAACGCAATTGTTGTATGTAATATGGAAAACGTTGACGCAGTTGGAATTCATACAGGAGACTCAATCGTTACAGCGCCAAGCCAAACATTAACAGATCGTGAATACCAAATGTTACGAAATGTTTCACTGAAAATCATTCGCGCACTTGGAATCGAAGGTGGTTGTAACGTACAATTAGCACTCGATCCAGATAGCTTTAACTATTATATTATTGAAGTAAACCCGCGTGTGAGCCGTTCTTCAGCGCTAGCATCGAAAGCAACAGGATATCCGATTGCGAAGTTAGCAGCGAAAATTGCGGTTGGTTTAACATTAGACGAAATGAAAAACCCAGTAACAGGCACGACTTATGCATGTTTCGAGCCGACACTTGACTACGTTGTAACGAAAATTCCACGTTGGCCTTTCGATAAATTCGAATCGGCAAAACGTAATTTAGGTACACAAATGAAAGCGACTGGAGAAGTCATGGCAATTGGCCGTAGCTTTGAAGAGTCAATTTTAAAAGCGGTACGTTCACTTGAAATGGGCTTCTTTGACCTATCTTTAAAAGACGGTGCTGAAAAAGATATGGCATGGATTGAAAAACGAATCCGTCGTGCAGGTGATGAGCGTTTATTCTACGTTGGTGAAGCACTGCGCAGAGGCGTTTCAATCGAAACATTACATGAGTGGAGCATGATCAACGTCTTCTACTTACGTAAATTCGAGAAAATTGTTCAATTCGAAGCGAAGATTAAAGACGCACCGATGGATGTTGAAGTACTTTATGAAGCAAAAAGAATGGGCTTCAGTGATGTTACAATTGCGAAGCTTTGGAATAAAACAGAAATGGACATTTATAAACTGCGTAAAGAAAATGACATTATTCCGGTTTATAAAAAAGTCGATACATGTGCAGGTGAATACGAGTCAGATACACCATACTTCTACGGTACTTACGAAGAAGAAAACGAATCGATTCGCACGGATAAGAAGAGCGTGATCGTATTAGGTTCAGGTCCAATTCGTATCGGACAAGGTGTTGAATTTGACTATGCAACAGTTCACTCTGTATGGGCAATCCAAGAAGCAGGTTATGAAGCGATTATTGTCAATAATAACCCTGAAACAGTTTCAACAGACTTCTCGATTTCGGATAAGCTTTATTTTGAACCGTTGACATTAGAAGACGTTATGAACATTATTGATCTAGAGCAACCAGAAGGTGTTATCGTTCAGTTTGGTGGCCAGACGGCGATTAACTTAGCAGATGGGCTTGAAGCACGCGGTGTGAAAATTTTAGGGACAACTTTAGAAGATATCGACCGTGCAGAAAACCGTAATAAGTTTGAAAAAGCATTAAGAGAAATTGAAATCCCACAACCACTTGGAAAAACAGCAGTATCTGTTCCAGAAGCAGTAGCGATTGCGACTGAAATTGGTTATCCAGTACTTGTAAGACCATCTTACGTACTAGGTGGACGTGCGATGGAAATTGTTTATCAAGAAGAAGAACTCATTTATTATATGGAACATGCTGTTGAAGCAAGTCCAGAACATCCAGTATTAATTGACCGTTATTTAACGGGAACTGAAATTGAAGTCGATGCAATTAGTGATGGAGAGAATGTATTAATTCCAGGAATTATGGAACATATCGAGCGTGCGGGTGTTCACTCAGGTGACTCAATCGCCGTATATCCACCACAAAAATTGTCAGAGAAACATGTTGAGACAATCGTTGATTATACGACAAGATTGGCACAAGGTTTAAAAATTATCGGGTTATTAAATATCCAATACGTTATTTCAAAAGATGAAGTATATGTGATCGAAGTAAACCCACGTTCAAGCCGTACAGTACCATTCTTAAGTAAAATTACGAATGTACCAATGGCAAATGTAGCAACGAAAGCAGTCCTTGGTCAATCATTACCAGCACAAGGCTATCCAAACGGACTCGTTCAAGCACCAGCAGGCGTTTATGTAAAAGTTCCTGTCTTCTCGTTCGAAAAATTAGGTCGTGTAGATATTACACTTGGACCTGAAATGAAATCGACTGGGGAAGTTATGGGGAAAGATACAACATTAGAAAAAGCACTTTATAAAGGGCTTGTTGCAGCAGGTATGGAAGTCAAAGAACATGGCTCAGTATTAATGACTGTGTCAGATAAAGATAAAGAAGAAATTGTGGATATTGCAAAACGCTTTAGAGAAATTGGTTACCATATCTTAGCAACATCAGGTACGGCAACAGTTTTACAAGAAGCAGGCATTCGCGTTGAAAAAGTCGATAAAATTGGTTCAGAAGGTCCTAATTTACTCGATGTTATTCAAAATGGCGGTGCGCAACTTGTCATTAACACATTGACGAAAGGAAAAGAACCAGAAAGAGATGGCTTCCGTATCCGTCGTCAAACAGTAGAAAATGGCATTCCATGTTTAACATCATTAGATACGGCAAACGCGATGCTACGTGTGATTGAATCAATGACATTCCAAGCAGAAGCAATGCCAGCTCAGGAGGTAAAACTATGATTCTCCAAGACGTGATGACTGTTACATCTCAAAAGGAAATTGCGAGAAATATTTTTGAGATGAAGTTACAAGGCGATCTTGTCAGTGAAATTACATCACCAGGTCAATTTGTGCATGTTCGCGTCAGTGATGGGTTTGACATGCTCTTAAGACGTCCAATTTCAGTTGCTGAAATCAATCATATGAAAAAAGAATTAACGATTATTTATCGTGCAGAAGGAGATGGCACGAGAAATTTATCGAAAAAAGCTGAGGGTGACCAAGTCAATGTACTTGGTCCACTCGGCAACGGTTTCCCAATTGAAGAAACAAAAGCTGGAGAAACGGCTTATTTAATCGGTGGGGGAATCGGTGTACCACCACTTTATGAACTATCGAAGCAATTGACAGCTAAAGGCGTAAAATGTGTGCATATTCTTGGCTTCCAATCTGAAGACGTTGTGTTCTATGAAAAAGAATTCAATGCTTTAGGCGATACGCATATTGTAACGGTTGACGGTACAAGAGGAACGGCAGGTTTCGTTACAAATGTAATGAGCCAGTTATCTGATGACTTTGCAACGTACTATAGTTGTGGTCCGATGCCGATGTTAAAAGCAGTTCAAGAAATGTATCGAGAGAAAAAAGGTTTCCTATCATTTGAAGAACGTATGGGCTGCGGTGTGGGTGCATGTTTTGCATGTGTTTGCCGAACGACAGAAAAAGTTGAAGCAGACTATATTAAAGTTTGTTCAGATGGTCCAGTATTTCCAGCAGGGGTGGTGGCATTATGAACAGATTAGCGGTTGAATTACCAGGTTTAACTTTAAAAAATCCAATTATGCCGGCATCGGGTTGTTTCGGCTTTGGTCAAGAGTATGGCAAGATGTACGACCTTTCTGAACTTGGCGCGATTATGATCAAAGCAACAACACTTGAACCAAGACTCGGCAATCCGACACCACGTGTTGCGGAAACACCGTCGGGTATGTTAAATGCAATTGGTTTACAAAATCCAGGGCTAGAACATGTGATGGCGAATGAATTGCCATGGCTTGAAAAATTCGACGTGCCGATTATCACAAATGTTGCGGGATCTGAGACAGCTGATTATGTAGAAGTGGCGCGCGTTATTTCTACAGCATCAAATGTTCATGCGCTTGAACTAAATATTTCATGCCCAAACGTTAAAGAAGGCGGCATTACATTCGGAACAGATCCTGTAGTTGCCGAAGAATTAACGAGAGCAGTTAAAGCTGTTTCATCTGTCCCGGTTTATGTGAAATTATCCCCGAACGTAACAGATGTGAAAGAAATTGCATTAGCCGTTGAACGCGGTGGTGCAGACGGCATTACAATGATTAATACACTTTTAGGGATGCGTTTAGATGAGAAAACGGGTAAACCGATTATCGCAAACGTAACAGGTGGATTATCAGGTCCAGCTGTAAAACCGGTCGCATTAAAAATGATTTATGAAGTGAGTCAAATTGTTAATATTCCAATCATTGGAATGGGCGGCGTGATGAATGCACAAGATGTTATTGATATGATGTCGGCAGGTGCAAGTGCAGTCGCAGTTGGAACAGCAAACTTTGTAGATCCTTTTGTATGCCCGAATATTATTAAAGAATTACCAGCAAAACTAGACGCATTAGGCGTTGAACATATTTCAGAGCTTGTTGGAAGGAGCTATAAATGATGAGAAAATCCCCAATCATTGCACTTGATTTTCATAGCGCGGAAGAAGCATTTACTTTTTTACAACCTTTCAACGGAGATGCATTTGTAAAAGTCGGGATGCAATTATTTTATAAAGAAGGACCGGGGATTGTTAGACAGTTAAAAGAACAAGGTTATGATGTATTTCTAGATTTGAAATTGCATGATATTCCGAACACTGTTAAACTTTCGATGGAAGTTCTTGCAAGTCACGGTGCTGATTTAGTGAATGTCCATGCAGCAGGTGGCAAACCAATGATGGAAGCAGCACTTGAAGGTCTTGATAAAGGAGCACCAGCTGGTCAAAAAAGACCGTCAATTATTGCGGTGACACAATTAACTTCTACAGACGAAGCGCAAATGCAACGTGAGCAGTTAATTCCAACATCGCTTGCTGATTCAGTTTTACATTATGCAAAACTGACAAAAGAAGCAAAGTTAGATGGTGTCGTTTGTTCAGTACTGGAAGCAAAAGCGATTCGTGAAATTTGCGGTGAAGATTTCTTAAAAGTAACACCGGGAATTCGTTTAGCAGATAGCACTTCGGATGATCAAAAACGCATTGCAACACCGGAAGTTGCACGTCTAGAAGGTTCAACACATATTGTCGTTGGGCGTGCCATTACAAAAGCAAATGATCCAGTTGCAGCTTATAAAATGGTAAATGCACAGTGGGAAGGATTGAAAGAATAATGAGTCAAAAAGAAATTGCAAAAGTATTGCTGCGCGTTGGTGCAGTTGAATTAAGTCCAAATGATCCATTCACATGGGCATCAGGGATCAAATCACCAATTTATTGTGATAACCGTTTAACAATGTCAGATCCAGTCGGACGTATGGATATTGCCAAAGGTTTAGCAGAATTAATCCGCACAAACTACCCAGAAACAACAGTTATCGCAGGAACGGCAACAGCTGGGATTCCGCATGCGGCATGGGTAGCGGATATTTTAGGATTGCCAATGGTATATATCCGTTCATCTGCAAAAGGTCATGGCAGAAGCCGCCAAATTGAAGGGAAAATTTCTAAAGACGATAAAGCGATTATCGTTGAAGATTTAATTTCAACAGGCGGAAGTAGTTTAAATGCTGCGGCAGCACTTCGTAGTGAAGATGTAGAAGTAACGGGCATCGTATCGATTTTCACGTACGAGTTGAAAAAAGCGGACGAAGCTTTTGCGGAAGAAAACTTAACATACCATAGCTTAACGAATTTTGGTGCACTTATTGAAGCATCAAATGAAGAAGGTGCAATCGAAGAATCAGCAATTACTGGTTTACTTGATTGGCATGGTAAATTAAAACAAGATCTTTTATAAGTTAGGGAGGGCGTCTGATTTTATCGGGCGTTCTTTTTTATGGGATAATTTATCGGGAGGATTTGATGTGTTTTTGTTAAAAATTGTTGATTGCGCGGATAAACTAGGCTGAGCCGCGGATAACGAGTGCGCGAACGCGGATAAAGTATGCTCAAGCGCGGATAACGGATGCTTGAACGCGGATAAACTTAGAACGTTTTTCGGAAAAATAAATGAGGCTGTCCAATAGTTTTGCTATTGGACGCCTCATTTTTATTTTGCCAATGCTCTCACGATATCTTCATCAGGCGTGACAAATAATGTTTTTTGTTCAAAATAAATGACAAAACCTGGCTTCGAACCATTCGGCTTTTTCACTTGTTTCACCGCTGTATAATCAACCGGAACAGAGGAAGATTCTCTTGCTTTACTGAAATAAGCTGCGAGTATCGCTGCCTCATTTAAAGTTTGTTCATCGGGTGCATCACTATGGATGACGACATGAGAACCTGGTATGTCTTTCGTATGCAACCAAATATCATGACGGTTAGCCATTTTAAAAGTTAAATAGTCATTTTGTTTATTATTTTTGCCGACTGAAATTGAAATCCCTGTAGATGACTCGTACGTTTCAGGTTTCGGCTTTTTCACTTTTTGACGCTTGTTTTTTCCACGCGCTTTCATCAATCCAAGTTCATTCAACTCTTCACGGATTTCCGCGATATCATCTGGAGATGCTTGAAGAACTTGTTGTTTCACCATTTCGAAGTATTCAATATCATCTTTGGCAATTTCGAGCTGCTCTGCAATCATAATAAGCGCATTTTTCGCTTTTGAATATCTTGAAAAATAACGTTGCGCATTTTCGATCGCTGTCTTTTGCGGATCTAATGGAATGGTCACCGTCGTTCCTTGTTCATAATAGTTTTCAACAGTTGCTTCCGTTTGTCCTTTTTCAATATGATAGCCATTGGCAGTTAAAAGTTCCCCGTATAATTGAAAAGTATCCAATTTTTCCGCGGCTTTTACTTCTTTTTCCAACTTCTTCATTTTAGTTTTTAACTTTGCGATTTCATTATTTAACCAACGTTCTAAATCTGCCGCTTGTGATTTAACTCTTTCTCTTTTCGCACGTTCAAAATAAAATTTATCGAGTAACTCACTTGCTGTTGGAAACTTTGCAATGATTTGATCGGCATGTGTTAAAGTAGCTGCAGAATATATGCTACGGCCTGGTTTTTCCGCAATGGTCGAAACCGCATCATCCGTTTGAAAAGATGTAAGAAACGTTTGGAAAATTGTATAAGCTGGTTCATTTGAATGTTGTAAACGATAAAACAACTCATCTCCGTTGACTGGTGAAAAGCCTGAAAACGTTTTGACGAAATCACGTCCTGTTTCAATCGTTGGAAGAAGTTGTGAAAAGTCTTCCGATGAAACTCTGAATGGATTTGTTTTATCTTGTGCTGGTGCTGAAATAAATGGTTGTCCCGGCAATACAGTTCGGTAACTATTTACGGAAGGAGGTAAATGTTTTAAACTGTCAATAATCATATTTCGCGAGGGATCTACGAGAATCATATTACTATGCCTACCCATAATTTCGATGTACAATTTACGTTCTACTTCATCGCCAATTTCATTTCTTGCACGAATCGATAGCTCAATGATTCTATCTGTTCCAGATTGCTCGATCGCTGTAATAAATCCGCCTTCAAGATGTTTGCGAAGGACCATACAAAAATTTAATGGTTCAGGTGGATTTGTAATCGCTTCGTCTGTAAAATGAACACGAGAATAAGATGGGTGAATCGAGCTTAATAATTTATAATTTTTGCGTCCAGCACGGATCGTGAAAATGACTTCATGTCCGTTTGGTTGATGGATTCTAGAGATACGTCCATCTTGTATACTTTGGAGTTCATGTACTATTTTTGTTGTAAATAAACCATCAAATGCCATGTTTATGCCTCTTTCATTTCATTTTATTCTATTTTAGCATTCCTTTAAGGGTTTATGCTATAATATGAGGAAGTTGTTTGCATTCATTTTATTTTAAAAGAGGGATTAAATGTATAAAAAGCGAGGACTTTTAATCGTTCTTTCTGGGCCATCAGGTGTTGGAAAAGGCACTGTCCGAAAAGAACTTTTTTCACAGCCAAATACAAATTATGAATACTCGATTTCGATGACAACGAGAAACCCACGTGAAGGGGAAGTAGACGGTGTTGATTATTTCTTTAAATCGAGAGAAGAATTTGAAGCATTAATTGAGCAAGGTGGCTTATTAGAACATGCTGAATATGTCGGCAATTATTACGGGACACCGCTTGCTTATGTTGAAGAAACATTAGAAGCAGGACGCGATGTTTTTCTGGAAATTGAAGTCGTAGGTGCTGCGCAAGTTCGTAAACAAGTGCCGGATGGCTTATTCATTTTCTTAGCGCCGCCAAGTCTTTCCGCATTGGAAGACCGTTTAATTGGAAGAGGAACAGAATCGGCGGAAGTCATTCAATCACGTGTTGGGAAAGCGCGTGAAGAACTCGAAATGATGAGCTTATATGATTATGTCGTAGAAAATGATGAAGTACATCATGCATGCGACCGCATTAACGCAATTGTCACTGCGGAACATTGCCGCAGAGAACGTGTAGAAAAAAGATATATCCAAATGTTGGAAGGAGACGAATAAATGTTATATCCATCAGTAGACGCATTACAAGAGAAAATCGAATCAAAATACACACTCGTCACAATCGCTTCAAAGCGTGCGCGTGAAATTCAAGAAGAGGATAATAAACTTCTTCAATCTTACAGAGCAAAAAAAGACGTAGGTAAAGCACTAGAAGAAGTCGCAGCAGGTGTCCTAACAAAAAAACAACAAGACGAGTCTATCGTATACGAGGATGAAATCTAATAAAAAGCGGATGGCGCTCTTTCTGACTCGACAGGCATAAGGCGAATCAACGAAGTG
Source organism: uncultured Sporosarcina sp. (assembly GCA_947644645.1). Taxonomy (GTDB): domain Bacteria; phylum Bacillota; class Bacilli; order Bacillales_A; family Planococcaceae; genus Sporosarcina. Next base: position 33,615 of record CANSAF010000026.1, read on the forward strand.
GCGCTCTTTGCCACGTAGTTGAGTTGACTTATGACCCGAGAGGCAAGCGCCAGTAGCTAGATTAGATAAAAAGCGGATGGCGCTCTTTCTGCCACGACAGGCACTGGAAGACTATCCAGAAAAGGCGTTTTTTGCCTTTTTGGAAAGTCTGAAGTGACCCGAGAGGCAAGCGCCAATAGCTAGATTAGATAAAAAGCGGATGGCGCTCTTTTTGCCACGACAGGCACTGGAAGACTCTCCAGAAAAGGCGTTTTTTGCCTTTTTGGAAAGTCTGAAGTGACCCGAGAGGCAAGCGCCAATAGCTAGATTAAATAAAAAGCGAAAGGCGCTCCCACTGCCTTTCCTCACAAGACTTTTAAAAAACACAACACTCCCAAGAACAAGCGCTTCTTCGGGAGTTTGTTTTATTTAGAAAGGAAGAACGACATGTTAAAAGATAAAAAAGTTTTAATTTGTGTAACAGGTGGAATTGCGGTTTATAAAGCAGTTGCGCTCGTTAGTAAATTGGCACAAGCTGGTGCAGATGTGAAAGTCATGATGACAGAATCAGCAAAAGAATTTGTGACGCCGCTGTCATTTCAAGTGATGTCACGAAACGATGTTTTTTTCGATACATTTGATGAAAAGGACTCCAGTGTTATCGCACATATCGATCTAGCAGATTGGGCTGATTTAATTATTGTGGCGCCGGCTACAGCAAATGTGCTTGGAAAAGTTGCGAATGGAATTGCGGATAATATGGTTACGACAACACTTCTTGCGACGACTGCAGAAGTTTGGTTTGCACCTGCGATGAATGTTGATATGTATCAAAATAAAGCTGTGATGCGTAATATTGAAATGCTTTCGAATGATGGGTATCGTTTTATCGAACCGTCGGAAGGTTTTTTAGCATGTGGTTATGTAGGAAAAGGACGTTTGGAAGAACCGGAAAAAATTGTAGAACTTGTCTTTGAACATTTCACACCGAGAAACTTACCACTTAAAGGAAAGAAAGTTGTCATTACAGCAGGTCCAACACGTGAAAGAATCGATCCTGTCCGTTATGTATCTAATTTTTCGAGTGGAAAAATGGGGTATAGTATGGCAGAAGCGGCGAGGGATTTAGGCGCTGAAACGGTGTTAATTTCAGGACCGGTTTCATTGGACAAGCCGTCAGGTGTGCGAGTTGTCGATATTGAAAGTGCAGAAGATATGTTTCAAGCTGTCGTAAAAGAATATGAAGATGCGGCGATGGTTATTAAATCGGCAGCAGTTGCAGATTATAAGCCAGCTGAAATTCATCATCAAAAAATGAAGAAATCAGACGGCGATGCTGTGCTTCAAATGGCGCGTACAACGGATATTTTAAAGACGCTTGGTGAACGAAAAGATCAACAAATTCTTGTAGGTTTTGCGGCTGAAACAGAAAATGTCTTGGCATATGGACAAGACAAATTACAGCGTAAAAACTTAGATTATATTATTGTCAATGATGTCACAGATCCTGACGGTGGCTTCGGAAATGATACGAATGTCGTCACTTTATTGTCTAAAAAAGGCCTTGTCCAACCGCATGAATCGATGCCTAAACGTCAACTTGCGAAAGTGTTATTGGAAGAAATTATAGAGGAAGAAGGGCTTGATGGATTCAATGATCGCTGAAATCATTGTAGACGTCTCCGCATATCCGATTGATCGTCCGTTTGATTATCTCGTTCCAGATCGATTTAAGTCGACCATTGCATGTGGAATTCGTGTGAAAGTACCGTTTGGTCGCAGAAAAGTCGTTGGATATGTCGTTCAATTAAAAGAAGAAACAGACTTAGAATTAGCCAAATTACGTCCGATTGAAGAGTTGATTGACTTAGATCCTGTCTTATCAAAAGAACAATTAGCGCTTTCAAGCTGGCTTGCGAC
>CANSAF010000027.1 GCA_947644645.1 uncultured Sporosarcina sp.
TTGCCTGTTGTTTAGACTGAAGCGACTCGAGCGGCTGGCGATTGAAGCTGGTCTATGAAATACTCGCACCAATAACAAATGACAAACCGACAGAAATTGTCAATGAAATAAAACCAACTGCGCGATTATCCGATTCAATTTCCTCGTCAACTTTAAACTGCGGTGTCATAAATTCAAATAAAATATACGCAATGACAAGCAATGTAAAACCAAATACTCCCCACCCAATCATTTCAGGCAGTGTATTATGTCTTGCTATTGAAAAGCGGAAAATATTGGCAACGCCGAAAATCTTTCCACCTGTCGCCATCGCAACCGATATATTTCCGTTTTTAATTTGCTCCCAGTTTTGATACTTGGTCACCACTTCGAATAAAACCATTGAAACAATTAAACAAAGTACAACGACGCTAAAATTTCCAGCTGTTTCAACTAATGGATGCGACCAGAATCCCGATTTCGTCATGAAAAATGCCTCCCCATGAAACTCGTAATTGTCATCCTTTACGAATGAAAGGCAAATAAGTTTCATATTAACCATTATTATTTTTAAAATCAGTCCGTCGAAACAAAGCGATTTTTACTTTAATTCAACAACTGTTACGCCGTACCCGCCTTCGCCTGCTTCTCCAAAACGGTAGCTTTTCACACGAGAGTGACGCTTCAAATATTCTTGAACGCCTTGACGGAGCGCGCCCGTTCCTTTTCCGTGAATAATGGATACTTGGTGATAATTTGACAATAACGCATCATCAATATATTTTTCAGTGCGTATAATCGCATCTTCATAACGTTCTCCACGTAAATCGAGTTCCAATTTCACATGGCTTGATCGCCCTCTAACCGAAGCTGTTACGACAGGCGCTTTTTCTTTTTTCGGTTTAACATACTCAAGCCCAGATTCATCGATAGTCATTTTTAAAATTCCAATTTGAACAACCCAAGCATTCGCGGATGTTTTTTCAAGCAAGGTTCCTTTTTGACCGTATTCGAGCACTTGGACTTCATCGCCCACTTGAAGTGGTCTAGGTGCGGCCTTCGCTTTTATTTTTTCGCGTTTCTTTTCTTCCGGTGTTGCATCATCTAAACGTTTTCTTGCATCAATTAATTCATGCTCTTTGACATTTGCCCCCGCATTTAAACGCATCGCACGTAAATCAGAAATGACCGCTTCCGCTTCACGTTTCGCCTCTTCAACAATCGCTTTTGCTTTTTCTTTCGCTTTTGTTTCTAAGCTTTCTTTTAGTTCATCAAACTGTTTCAACTCTTCTTCAAGCTGTTGTTTTAAACGTTCTGTTTCTTGTAAAATCGCATGCGTTTCATCCGCATCTTTTTCCGAACGTAATCGACTATCTTCTAAAGAAGCAATCATCGATTCTACTTCACCACGGTCTGTTCCTGTAAATGAATTTGCACGATCGATAATATGTTTCGGCAATCCTAAACGCTCTGAAATTTCAAAAGCATTACTGCGTCCAGGCACACCGATTAATAAACGATAGGTCGGACTTAATGTATCCACATCAAATTCAACACTCGCATTCGTCATACCAGGTCTGTTGTAGCCATATGCTTTTAATTCTGGATAATGCGTCGTTGCCATAACGCGCGCCCCGTGACCATGCACTTCATCCAAAATTGAAATCGCAAGCGCCGCTCCTTCTTGCGGATCTGTTCCCGAACCAAGTTCATCGAATAATAATAAAGAACGATCATCATACTTCTTTAAAATATCTACAATATTAACCATACGTGATGAAAACGTACTTAAACTTTGTTCAATCGACTGCTCATCACCAATATCTGCATAAACCGAGCTAAAGACAGACAGTTCCGAACCGTCTAATGCCGGAATTGGTAAACCAGATTGCGCCATTAACGTACTTAAGCCAACCGTTTTAAGTGTCACCGTTTTACCACCCGTATTCGGTCCCGTAATGACGATTGTCGTAACGTCTTTCCCAAACTCAATATCATTGGCAACCGCTTCTTCAACGGGAATGAGCGGATGTGTCGCTTGCGAAAGACGAATATACCCTTCATGATTTACTTTCGGTTTCGTATATTTATGGGCGACACCGTATTTCGCTTTCGCCAAAATGGCATCGACTTCTGCAAGTAAGTTCACAAGCACAAATAAATCATGCGCAACTTCTTGAACAGATAATGACAATGCGATTAAAATGCGCTCAATTTCTTCTTGCTCTTGCATTTTTAAGTTTCGAATTTCATTATTCGCTTGCACAATTGCATCTGGTTCAATAAATAATGTCTGCCCAGATGATGACATATCATGAATCACACCGCCGTAATGCGAGCGGTATTCCGCCTTAACAGGAATCACATAACGATCATTGCGAATCGTCACAATCGCATCTGACAACATTTTCGCCGCATTGCGTCCACGCGTATAGCTTTCTAATCGTTCACGGATACGCCCTTCTTGCAAGCGCAGCGCTTGTCGAACAGAACGTAATTTTTCTGAAGCACTGTCCAACACATAACCATTTTCATCAATAGAATGATTAATTTCCCGCTCTAAATCAGTTAAAATTGGAAAAGCATCTTTTTTCCCAACAAAATGTGGGATTTCAATATCTTCATCTTCAATCACCGCTTCAATAAATTGGCGGAAGATCCGGCTTGCACGAATCGTACTCGAAATTTCCATCAGCTCAACAGCACTTAACATGCCGTCCATTTGCGCTCTTTTCGCATGTGGGCGTACATCTTTCATCCCACCCATCGGCACATTGCCACGAAGACGTAAAATCGCAAGTCCTTCGTCCATTTCTTCCAATAAACGAACGACGGTTTCAAAATTATTTTCTGGTGTTAACTGTTCAATTAACGCCTCACCCGCAGAAAACGTACTATGTTCTTTGACGAGGTCGATAATTTTATCATATTCAAGTGTATTTAAGACACGGGTTTCCAATGTCTAGACACTCCCTTTCATTTTCTTACAATTTCTGTAATAAACTTTTCAACAGGCCATGTATTGACCACATTATCTTTTTTCAGCCATGCTTTTTTCGCATAATTTGTCCCAATTTCCATAAAATCTAATTGATCAATGGCATGCGCATCTGTATTAATCGCAATGAGTACGCCGTGTTCTTGCGCTTCCATTAAGTAATCTGTTTTTAAATCTAAACGATACGGATTGGCATTTAACTCCAATATTTTCCCGTACTCTTTCGCCCATTGAATGAGCTGCGACACGTCTGGATTATAGCCATCACGTTTCCCGATAATTCTTCCCGTCGGATGCGCGATCATATCCACATGCGGATTTTTCATCGCTGCATGTAGTCTTTCCATAATTTGTTCTTCTGATTGGCTAAAACTCGAATGGATGGCCGCAATGACAAAATCTAGTTCTTGTAGTAATTCATCATCAAAATCCAATGTCGCATCTGGCAATATGTCCATTTCTGTACCACAGAAAATTTCAATATCATCGTACTCATCATTTAATGTACGAATTTCCACAATTTGTTCGCGCAATCTTTCCGGCGTTAAACCATTTGCGACTTTTAAATACTGTGAATGATCCGTAATGACAATATGCGAATAACCTTTCGCGCGCGCCGCTTCCACCATTTCTCGAATCGAATAACCACCATCCGACCAAGTTGTATGCATATGGAGATCAGCACGAATATCTTTCACATCGATTAGCGTTTCGATTTCTTCAACGCGGTCCAACTCGCGTCCATCACGTCTTAATGCAGGTGGAATAAATGGCAAATCGAAATGGGCAAAAAATGCTGTCTCATCTTCGAATGTATGCATTTCTCCGTGCTCATCTTCTACGCCGTACTCACTAATTTTCCAACCCTTAGATTTTGCGAGTTGACGCATGCGTACATTATGATCTTTTGAACCTGTAAAATGATGGATTGCTGTTGCGAATTGCTCATCTTTCACGAAACGAAAATCCGCATCGATTGGATCTTCCACATCCAATGTAATCGATAATTTCGCATCCCCTGCCGCAATCGTTTCAAGGATTGGAAGTCCTTCCAATAACTTTCCGCGTACAATTGCCGGTTCTGTCGTGACGATGATAAAATCAACATCGCTACTTTCTTCCTCTGTTCTACGATAACTGCCCGCGACTGAAAAGCGCGTCACTTCCTCTATTGAACGAAGTGTTTCTTCAATCATTGAAACTGATTGCTCTACTTTCCAAATCGGGAACTTATCGCTTCTCGTTGCCAATGCTTCAATAGACGCTAAAATATTTTCTTCCGTCTTTTTACCGAAGCCAGACACTTTGCTCACTTCATTATTCAAACACGCTTCCTTCAATGCCTCAATTGACGCCACGCCGAGCGCATCATGGAGCTTCGCGATTCGTTTACCGCCTAGACCGGGAATTTTCAGCATCGGAATTAACCCTTTTGGAACCGTTTCCTCTAATTCTTTTAATAAATCAGATTCGCCTTTTTCCATTAAATCTGTAATGACGGCGCCCGTTCCTTTCCCAATGCCTTTTAAACTTAAAATATCGTCCATTTCGGCTAAGCTGCGCGGATCGAGTTCTAAGACGTTCGCCGCTTTTCGAAATGCGGCGATTTTAAAGTGATTTTCACCTAATAATTCCATATATAAAGCAATTTTTTCAAATGTACGGATGATTGTTTTTTTATTCAATGAATAACCCTCCAACTCTTTAAAAAACTTCCCTCCTTTTTGAAGGGGGAAGCTCCATTAACCTCTATAAACGTACCACCAAGTTTTTACTTTTTCGGATAATAATGGCGTATGTTCAAACATTGTTTTGGCAAGGATCGACTTTTGGATAAATGATTGGATAAAATCGATTGGCAATAAATAAGCGACATATAAAATAAAGAAAATCGATAAATAAAATTCGATAAACCCTAATGCCGCCCCAAACAATTGAGAAACAAATCCTAAAACTGGTAAATACTTCAAGAAATCAAACATCGACGCAATCAGTTGCACGCCAAATTTCACAACGACGAAAATTAATACAAAAGCCAATAATCGATAAAACGTGAGTTCTAAATCTAACTCCCCTACCGCAAAGGATAGTTGAGTATGCGCTGTTACGCCCGGATAAGGTACCCATAATACGAACTTATCCGCTAAATCTTTATAATACAAAAATGAAACGATAAGTGCCGCAATAAATCCGACCATATGTATCGCTTGTACAATAAGCCCTCTTCTAAAGCCTGTAATTAAGCCGCCAATGAAAAAGGCCAAAATGAGTAAATCTAACATATGAGACCGTCAACCCTTCAACTTTTTCAATTCTTCTTCCATTTGTTCATTTTGCTCTTTTAATTTAAGATAGTCATGTACACAATTTACAGCTGCAAGAACCGCAATTTTTGCAGTATCGAGACTTGGATTGCGTTCGCTCACCGCTCTCATTTTATCATCAACTATCGATGCAACTTGTCTCATATAACTACTTTTTTCAGTACCAACCATTTTATATGTTTGACCATATATTTCAACTGCTATACGTGTTTTCTGTTCTTCTTCCAAGGACCTGACACCCCCTGTAAAACTCTGTGTCTTATCATACCATGAAATCGACTTATTTGTGAATCAACTAGACGAAAGGAAGTTTTTTAATATGGCCAATGAAGTTTTAAAATTAACCGAACAGGAGATCAAAACGGTTATAAATACCTACCAAAATGCACAAGTGACGCGCAATGCGCCAGGTGTACGCTTTGCCGCAAAAACATCAGATACCTCAATTACAATCTATAATTCTGGTAAAGTTTTATTCCAAGGTGCGGGTGCAAGTAAAGAAGCTGGACGTTTTGGGACAGCAATTCCAAAAGTCACAACGAAAAAACAAGGATCAAAAGGCGATACTTTACCCCAAAATTTGGCAGCTCTTTCAGTCGTAGGTTCTGATGAAACAGGCACAGGCGATTTTTTCGGACCTGTCACAGTTGCTGCTTGTTATGTCCCAGCGGATAAAATCGAACTTGTGAAAGAACTCGGCGTAAAAGATTCTAAACAATTAACAGACGATTTAATGCGCGAGATTGCACCAAGCTTAGAAGCAGCGCTCATTCATAGTGTGTTAACTGTACCAAACCCTAAATATAATGAAATTCAACAACAAGGAAATTCGCAAGGAAAAATTAAAGCCTTGCTGCACAATCAAGCGTTAAAGCATGTATTGCGAAAATTGAAAGATGAAAAACCCGATTATATTTTAATCGACCAATTTGCCGAGCGCGGGGTCTATTATAATTATTTAAAAAATGAATCAGAAGTCGTACGCGAAAATGTTTTACTTGCGACAAAAGCAGAAGGTCTCCACTTATCTGTAGCAGCTGCTTCCGTTTTAGCACGCGTCGCGTTTTTAGAAGAAATGGATCGAATGAGTGCTTCTGTCGGCATGACACTGCCGAAAGGAGCAGGCCCAAAAGTGGATGAAATAGCCGCAAAAATCTTATTAAAACACGGCGAAGACAAATTAAAAACCATAACAAAATGGCATTTTGCGAATTTAGATAAAGCGAGGAAGTTGGTTGCTAAGAAGAGAGGGTAACTGATAAAGCGAGCTGAGGTTTCCGCGGACATTATTGGCGATTGCGCGGACATTTTAATTTCCCAACATATTATTAGCAATTCGCCAATCAACTTTCTTTGTAACACTTCCTCTTGTTATCCGTCTACTTAGGTAATTGTAAGGAGGGATTTTTATGAAGAAGAAATTATTAATATGCATCTTTTTATTAACGCTACCTCTTTCAACAGCACAAGCTTTAGATTGGGCTTTTCCGTTTGTCGTTTGGAAAGGGAATGTTTATGAAGTCCAAGATAATACCCCTTTAGATGAAGATAAAATTGGTAAATCCATCGGGAAAGTCAATTCAACGGTAAATCAATTGACTGGTGCTTACTACATGAATGCGTCCAATGTTTATCCAGTTGGGACTAAATACTATGAAATTCATGACATCCCAACATCTGAAGCAATTGCTGTTCAAGTAGATGATGAATGGCTGGAAGCAGTCTACGCCTATAAAGCGCCGTCACATATTATGAACATTATCGGACATCCACTATTCTTTATGGCAGCCGTCATCGCCATTATTGTAGTGATTGCCAAGTTCGCTAGGCGATAGAGAAAATAACGCAGTGACAGTGAGCTGTCACTGGTGCGTTTTTCTCCTTTTTTTGCATTCAAGGCGGTAAATCAGCATAGCAACCCGTAAAAAAATCACATCTTCTATAAACACGCAAACGCCTTCAAAACTACTCAAACTCCACGAACCATAAAAACACAAAGCGCCCCGCTAAAAAAGCCTGAACTTCGGCTTTTTTAGCGGGGCAGCTTTCCATTATCCTCTTAACAATGCACCAGCTTCAGAAGTGAGTGCAGCTAATACTTTATCATGTGCTTTCACAACTTCTTCATCTGTTAATGTTCTTGCTGGATCTTGATATGTTAATGAGAATGCGATTGATTTTTTACCTTCTTCTACATTATCGCCTTCGTATAAATCGAATAATTTAACGCTTGTCAGTAACTTTCCACCTGCGCGGCGAATCACTTTTTCAAGTGTATGCGCCGATGTTTCGCTTGCAACGACAAGTGCGATATCACGTGAAATTGCTGGGAAACGTGGTACTGGCGTGTAAATTAATTTCTCCAATTGAACAGCTAAAATTTGATCTAAATTCATTTCAAAGACATATGTCTCTTTTAAATCACGTTCGTTTTGGACAGTTGGGTGAAGTTGACCAACGAAACCAACACGCTTGTCACCTACAAAAATATTTGCCGTACGTCCAGGGTGCATACCGTCTAATGTCGCTTTTTCAAACGTAACGCCAGTTGTTAGGCCAAGTTTTTCCATTAAGCCTTCGATGATGCCTTTCATCACGAAGAAATCGACTTTTTTCGTTTCACCTTGCCATGCATGGTCAACCCATTTACCCGTTACAACTGCTGCAACATGTGCAACTTCTTTCGGTAGGCCATCAGATTCTTCATCTAAGAAAACTGAACTGACTTCATATAACGCAACAGAATCATTACGACGCGCCACATTATACGTTGTCGCTTCTAATAAATGTGGAAGAATACTTTGTCTTAACACACTACGTTCTTCACTAATTGGCATTAAAAGCTTCGTAACAGGTGCAGTTTCTAATGCATATTTTTGTGAAGATTTTTCAGATGTCAATGAATATGTTAATGTTTCATAAAGACCCGCACCTTCTAAAAATGCCTTTACTGTACGACGTTGTTGTTGATAAGGTGTTAGGCCACCTGGTTTTGATTCTGTCACTGGCAACGTCATTGGAATATGATCATAACCATACATTCTTGCGATTTCTTCGATGACATCTTCTTTAATGCGAATATCTTGTCTACGTGTCGGCGCATCAATGACTAATTGACCGTTAACTGCTTCAACATCGACTTTCAAGCGATGTAAAATCGACAACATTTCTTCCAATGAAATCTTCATCCCAAGACGACTATTAATATAATCCGGTGAAATTGTAATGCGAACTGGTGTCTTATCAAGTTCATCTACCATGACAGAACCTTCCAGTACTTCTCCTTCAGCAAGCTCTGCAATTAAAGCTGCTGCACGTTCAATTGCCGGAACAACACGATTTGGATCTACACCTTTTTCAAAACGTGTACTTGCATCACTGCCTAAACCGAGATCTTTTGACGTTTGACGAACAGAAGCGCCAGTGAAATAAGCTGATTCTAGAACGATTGTAGTTGTGCCGTCATGAACTTCAGAATTCGCACCACCCATTACACCTGCAACAGCAACGGGTTCTACACCATTCGTAATAACAAGATGATTGGCTTTTAACGTTCTTTCAGTTTCATCTAATGTTGTAATTTTCTCGCCTTCATTCGCTAGACGTACAACGATTTCGCCCGTTTCTAGACGATTATAGTCAAATGCGTGAAGCGGTTGACCGTATTCCAATAAAACATAATTCGTCACGTCAACAACATTATTATGTGGACGAATTCCTGCTGCCATTAAACGATTTTGTAACCAAAGTGGTGATTCTTGTATTTTTACATTTTCAATGACTTTTGCTACATACATCGGGTTTTCTTCTTTTGCTTCAACGCGCAGTTTTAAGACGTCTTCTGCTTTTTTAGTTGAAGCTGTATAAGTTGCTGTTGGTTGTTCGATTTCTTGATCTAAAATCGCCGCCACTTCATACGCAACACCTAACATACTTAAAGCGTCTGAACGGTTTGGCGTTAAATCAAATTCAAGTACCGAATCGTCTAATCCCATGAGTTCTAAAGCATTTGAACCAACAACCGCATCTTCCGGTAAAACATAAATCCCTTCAGCATATGCTTTCGGTACAAGTTTTCCGTCAATTGCCAGTTCTTGTAATGAACAAATCATTCCGTTTGATTCTTCACCGCGAAGTTTTGCTTTTTTAATTTTGAAATTGCCTGGAAGTACTGCACCAGGACGTGCAACAATTACTTTTTGACCTGCTGCGATATTCGCTGCACCACAAATAATTTGTGTCGTTTCTTCTCCAACATCGACTTGACAAATATTTAATTTATCTGCCTCTGGATGTTTCACACATTCTAAAACATGTCCAACAACAACATTTGTCATGCCGTGAGAACGATCGATAATGCCGTCCACTTCAATTCCTGAACGTGTAATTCTTTCTGCCAGTTCATTTACTGGAATTCCATCTATCTTCACATAATCTTTTAGCCATTTTGTAGAAACTAACATCTTTTTTCCTCCTTATGCATTTGCCTCATGAAATTGCGTGATAAAACGTACATCATTTGTATAGAAGTGACGAATATCTTCAATTCCGTATTTCAACATCGCAATTCTTTCTGGACCCATTCCAAAGGCAAAACCAGACATTACTGTTGAATCATAGCCTGCCATTTCAAGGACATTCGGGTGAACCATACCCGCACCTAAAATTTCAATCCAACCTGTTTTCTTACAAACATTACAGCCGTCTCCACCGCATTTAAAGCAAGAAATATCCATTTCAACAGATGGTTCTGTAAACGGGAAGAAACTTGGACGAAGACGAATTTCACGCTCTTCACCAAACATTTTTTTTGCAAATAAAGAAAGCGTACCTTTTAAATCACTCATACGAATATTTTCCCCAACAACAAGTCCTTCGATTTGTGTAAATTGGTGAGAATGCGTCGCATCATCGCTATCACGACGATACACTTTTCCTGGACAAATAATTTGAATTGGTTGTCCTTTTTTCGCTTCCATCGTACGTGCTTGAACTGGTGATGTATGTGTACGAAGTAAAACATCTTCTGTAATATAGAACGAATCTTGCATATCACGTGCTGGGTGACCTTTTGGTAAATTTAGCGCTTCAAAGTTATAATAATCCTTCTCAACTTCCGGACCTTCTGAAACCGCGTAACCCATGCTGATAAAGAAGTCTTCAATTTCTTCAACAACACGTGTTAATGGGTGGTGATTTCCCGTTTGGACTGGACGACCTGGTAAAGTAACATCGATCGACTCTTTTTCAAGCTGTGCGTTGATCGCTTCTTCTTCCAGTTTCGCCATTCTTTCTTCTAATACTTCTGTCACAGATTCGCGGATGACGTTAACGAGTGCCCCCATTTTCGGACGCTCTTCAGCAGGGAGTTTCCCCATTCCTTTTAATAAATCTGTAATCGGCCCTTTACGACCTAAATAAGCGACACGTACGTCGTTTAGTGCTTTAGAGTTACTTGCTTCTTTAATCTTCGCAAGCACTTCTTCTTTTAATGCGTTTAATCTTTCTTCCATTTCCAATTCTCCTTTCGAATTTAACGAGCTATTAAGCAGACTTCCATAAAAAAAAACAATAAAAAAACGCCCCTTATCAAAATAAGGGACGAGGATTTATGTCTTCGCGGTACCACCCTGATTTATTGTACAATCCATAAAATTATACAATCACTCAAAACTTCGATTTAACGGTCCGGTGCCGGCGCGCCTTTATAGATTCACTAGTCCTGGCGGCAGCTCTTGGGGTGAACATTGATTAACAAAATTTATTTGCATTTTCAGTCATGATGCAAATTCCCTGTTAATTTCTTTATAATCAATTTTTCCCAGTCAATGCTTTTAGTTTTTAGTTCATTTATCAGTATACCCGATATTTTTCATTCATTCAACATTTGATATTGATAACTGTTATATTTCTTAATGTAGGGGGAACTATTAGTATGATACATATCCGCACTTTTCCCACTAAGTTCTGAATATGCTGCGATAGCAGTAAAACGAAAATCATGACGAACAAACCGCTTCATCATCCAATCCTTCCTTTCATTGCTCAATTAACAAAAGAATAACAAATGCAAATTCATTGGATTAGCTGGCATTTCAATCGGAATACCTGTCTAGTTCCCTGGACATTAAGTCGAATGTCAAAACTGCCGGTATGATTGGCAAAGAACGTGAACAGATTGTATAATATAGAATAAGGAGTATTAACTGAAAGCATGTTGTAAAAGGGGGGGGGGATACCTGTTGGTGAAGATGCAAAATGTACATGACAAGTTTTTCAAAGAAACCATGGGCGATGTGTCAACCGCAAAAGATTTTCTTACCCATTACTTGCCGAATAACATCATGAAAATTGTCGATGTGAACACATTAGAACCACAGAAAGACAGTTACATCAACAAAAAGCTAGAAGAAAATTTCTCCGATTTGCTTTTTAAAGTGGAGATCAATAAAAAAGAAGGTTATCTTTATTTTCTGTTTGAACATAAAAGTTATGAGGACAAAGGGATTGCTTTCCAGCTATTGAAATACATGGTTGAAATTTGGGAAGCCAAAATGAAAAAAGAGAAAGCTAAAGAACTACCCATCATTATTCCACTTGTTATTCATCATGGAAGGTCGAGTTGGCGTATACCTTCTAACTTGGGGGCTATGCTAGATGGCTACGAAGAACTTTCAGAAGAATTGAAAATTCACGTACCAAATTTTGAGTATTTACTCTACGATTTAACAATCTATGATGACGAAGATATTAAAGGAAATGCGCTAACAAGAATCTGGATGACCCTTTATCGTGATATATATACAAAAGATCCAAACGAGCTGTTACAATCTATATTCCGTTCAATCCATTATCTAATTGAATTAGAAGATAAACAAACGGGATTGGAATACTTTGAAACGATGATGCGTTATATCTTTAGCGCCGCAAAAGATATAACGAAAAAAGACGTAGAAAAAATCATCCAACGACTGGAAACGACTTATCCTGAAGGGAGTGACATCGCAATGACTTTAGCTGAAATGTGGAGAGATGAAGGGGTTCAACAAGGGCTACAACAAGGGCTGCAACAAGGGCTGCAACAAGGGCTCGAAAAAGGCGGAGCTTCTGCTCTTTCTGAAACAGCGATTCAATTATTGATTGAGCGATTTGGAAAAGTACCACAAGATATTAAAGACGGCATCGCAAACTCAGATACAGCTGCTTTGAAACTCTTATTAGTGAACAGCTTCAAGTTTCAGGAAATAGATGAGGCTAGAAGGTATATTCAATAACTCTAACACGATTCAGAGGGCTTATTTCCTTTGACGCCGAAAACGAACCATCCGCAAAAGTTTTCATACAACTTTGCAGATGGTTCGTTTTATCGTTTTCAAATTCATCGCCCGGTACATAAATGCCACAAATTGTGCACCTGTAACAAGTTCACTTGGTTCGTAATCTCCGTTATCTCCCAGCGTGATGTCATGAATCTAAATCATAGGTTGCACGAATTGGAATAAATAATCTCTTCCTCTTTCAAATCCCATATTCCATTCTACCCACTTGATTATCCTAACACAGTTTGGTCACTTTCCAATTGTCTGCCGCGGATTCGTTGGAATTCATCCATCAAATTTTTAATCGTTAATTTCTTTTTCGCTTCTCCGCTTACATCAAAAATAATTTGCCCGGCATCCATCATAATTAACCGATTGCCCATATCAAGCGCTTGCTGCATATTATGCGTCACCATTAATGTCGTTAATTGGTGATTTTCTACAATTTCAGACGTTAAATCGGCAATTAATTCGGCACGTGCTGGATCGAGTGCTGCTGTATGTTCGTCTAATAATAAAATATCTGGCTCCGTAAAAGTCGCCATTAACAAAGACAACGCTTGCCTTTCTCCCCCGGAAAGTAAACCGACTTTAGCGTTTAATCGATTGTCTAACCCTAAATTTAATGTTTTCAATGCTTCTTTAAAAAATTCACGGCGTTGTTTTGTGACACCGAGCCTAAGCGTCCGCTTTTTATTTCTCGAATAAGCAATGGCTAAATTTTCTTCGATTGTCATTTCTGGTGCTGTCCCTGCCATTGGATCTTGGAAAACGCGACCAATATATTTCGCACGGCTATATTCTGGGAGATGTGCAACTTGTTTTCCATCAATAAATATATCTCCCACATCTGCGATTAAGTTGCCCGAAATAATATTCATCAATGTTGATTTGCCAGCACCATTCCCACCAATAACCGTAATAAACTCACCTTTTTTGAGTTCCAAATTAGTGTTTTTTAAAGCGCGTTTTTCATCTAAAGTGCCTTCATTAAAAGTCATTTCGATATGATTAAGCTTCAACATTTTTTGCATTCCCTACTTTCAAAGCCGCGCGCTTCGCTAAACGACGCTTCTTCTCTTTTTGTACTTGTACAAATTTCGGCGTCACTAAAGCTAGAATAACAAGAATCGCTGTAATTAACTTCATATCTCCCGTTTCCAAAAAGCCAACGCGAAGTGCAAGTGCCACAACGATTCGATAAATCACTGCACCAAGAATAACCGCCAATGTCGCTTTCGCAACTGTTTTCGCTCCGAACAAAGCTTCCCCGATAATGACTGACGCCAGTCCAATAATAATCATTCCAATGCCCATTCCGACATCCGTAAAGCCACCATATTGCGTAATTAAAGAACCTGAAAGCGCAACAAGCCCGTTTGAAATCCCTAACCCAATAATAATTAATGTATCCGTATTCGCCGAAAAACTACGGCTCATTACTTTATTATTTCCTGTCGCTCTAAGCCCTAAGCCAATTTCTGTTTTCAAGAAATAGTCAATTGTTAGTTTCATCATGATCATAAAGATAATCATAATAAACAAAATTCCCCATGTTGCCGGTAAACGATCTATCCCCATGGAAGTGAATAAATTATTAATCACTCCATCAATGCCTGTTTTCTCCCAAATTTCAACAAATTGCTTTTTCAACGTCGACTCTCTCGACAAAGATAAGTTCGGTTTCCCCATAATTCGCAAATTAATCGAATAAAGTGCGATCATCATTAAAATTCCTGAAAGGAGCGCATTAATTTTTCCTTTTGTATGTAAAATTCCCGTTACACAACCCGCTAAAAAGCCGGCTAACGCACCAAATAAAGTGGCGAGCATTGGCGGAACACCGTTAATAATCGAAATGGCCGTTACAGCACCACCCGTTACAAAGCTTCCATCCACTGTTAAGTCTGGGAAATCTAGTATTCTAAAAGTTAAATACACACCAATCGCCATAATTGCATAAATAAATCCTGATTCAACAGCACCAAACAAAGCTAAGAACATTTCAATTTCCACCTCACTACTTTATATTTTCACCTTTATAGAGATTCGAAATATACAGTCTTTTAAAGAGGCTGTCCCAGAAGTCGAAAGGACGCGACTTTTAAGACGCCTTCCGTTTGTGCGAGCGCGGAAATGATACATTCCTTTACTTTTTGGGCTTCGTGCCTTGTAAGGAAAGTTCAATCAGCAGAGAAATGCACAAAATAAGCACACGCACAATCGGGAGGCGTCCAATAGCAAAGCTATTGGACAGCCTTTTATTCTACAAACTCCGCGTCATCCCACTCATCATTCCACTCAATGCCTTGTGCTTCTGCCGCATCTTTATTGATAAATAATTTCAACTCTGGCGGATACTCCGCAGGAATTTCACTTGGATCTTTACCTTCTTTTAAAATTTCAGCAGCCATTTCCCCTGTACGGTATCCAATTGAATAATAATCAAATCCATAAGTCGCAAATCCACCTAATTCAACAGAATCTGGTTCACCAACGATTAAAGGAATTTGTTGTTCATTCGCCACATCTACCACACTATCAAGTGCCGAAACGACTGTATTGTCTGTGAAAATATAAAACACATCAACATCGCCAACTAAAGTCATCGCTGCTTGTTGAACGTCTGCCGCTGTCGCAACTGTTCTTTCAACAAGCGTTAAACTTGTACCCTCTGCAATTTCTTCAATTGCTTTCATTTGTGTTACGGAGTTTTGCTCTCCAGCATTATAAATAATACCGACTGTTGCATCTTTAAAATATTGATCGATAAATTCTACTGTTTTTTCAATTGCCTCTGGATGTAAATCCACAACACCTGTAATATTTCCACCTGGGCTTTCCATCGAATCAATTAAATCCGCATCCACTGCATCTGTCACTGATGTAAATAAAATTGGAATATCACTTGTCGCATTTTGCGCACCTAGCGCACTTGGTGTTGAATTCGCAAAGATTAGATCGACACCATCTGCCACAAATTTATCCGCAATGACCGCAACATTATTCATATCATTTTGCGCACTTTGATAATCAATTTTCACATTAAGTCCTGATTCTTTAATTGCCGCTTTAAATCCTTCTGTTGCCGCATCTAGTGAAGGGTGTTCTAAAATTTGCGTAGCACCAATTATGTATTCCTTTCCAATACTTTCGCCATCACTACTGCTACTTCCACCTTCATTTTCTCCTTCACTTCCACAAGCCGCCAAAATAAACATACTTATTACCGCAAGGATCGTGAACTGTAAAAACTTTCTCATCTGTCTATTTTCCCCCTCCACCTAATTGTTCGATAATTCAAACCTTATCGATTTATACATTATACTGACAAGCAATCTATGAAGCAAGTTAATTTTTCAGTATATTTATTATTTTGAAATAAAAAAAGAAAGTTAGGGGCATCTTTCCCACTAACTTTCTGTCTGATTTTCTAATTAGTTTTCTTCTGAATAAGCATACAAAAGAATCCCCGTCGCTACCGCTACATTTAAAGATTCCGCTTTTCCGTAAATTGGAATGCGCACATTGACATCCGTTTGTTTTAATAACTCAGGACTCATGCCGCTTCCTTCATTCCCAACAATTAACGCAAACTTCCCATTTGTCTTCGGTGCTTTATAATCAACAGATTCTTCCAAACTTGTCCCAATGACTTGAATATCATTGTCCTTCGCTTTTTGAATCCAATCATTTAAATCACCACGAATAATTGGGATATGGAAATTCGATCCTTGCGCAGAACGCACTGTTTTTGGGCTGTATGGATCTGCTGCGCCTTTTCCAATAATAACCGCATCCATCCCCGCTGCGTCTGCAGTACGAATCATTGTCCCAACATTTCCAGGGTCTTGAACGGCATCAACAAATAAAAACTTCGTCCAGTTCGCTTGAATTTCTTCCTCGTATTCCGTTTGACGACAATGCGCATAAACACCTTGCGATTGTTCCGTTTCCGAAATCTCTTTCGCAACAGCTTTCGTAATTTCATTTACCACAATATTATCTAATTCCCAATGCAAAGGAAGCTCAACATCTTCACGTTTCATAATCGTTAACACAACATCTTTTGTCTTTAACGCTTCTTCTACAAGATGAAAACCTTCAACTAAAAACTCTTTTGATTTATCCCGTTCTTTCCGCGTTAACACAAGCTTTTTCCAATGTTTCACCAATGCATTTGAAGTTGATTCAATTCGTTTCATTAATCCTAGAACCGCCTTTTTCTTTTAGTGTACCAAATGACAGTATAGTTAGCGATAGTTGTGGCTAAAATAGTTGCAGGAGGGTGATAAAATGAACTTTCAAATACGTGATGTAATTACAGCCAATATGACGAATAATTCGGCGGAGGATGTACGAAATGTAGTAGAAGATGCTATAAATCGCGGCGAAGAACATTTACTGCCGGGGCTTGGCGTGTTTTTTGAAAACCTGTGGAAGCGTGCAGGAGAAGAAGAAAAGAACAAAATCGCAAACGAACTCGCACAAGAATTTCAAGCAAGTTAAAAATAGGCTACCGACACACATTCCGTCTCGGTAGCCTATTTCTTTTATGACCTTTCGCCTGATTCTTTTGGCGGTTGGCATACATCACATTTTCGTTGGTTTCTATTTTTAAACTTCGTAAAAGTCTTTTCGAAATTTTGACCACATGCACATTTAAATAGTAATTTTTGAGAAAAACCGTGATATTCTTTCGATAACAACGTACTTTCCGAATTTTTCTGGGCGAATTCTTTAATCTCTAAAATTGTCCATCTTTTTCCCATTCGTTCACACCTCCATATCTGAATCACAAGTGGAGGCTTTTGGGCATCTAACTAATGATTAGCATTGATTATCGATAGATATGTAACTGTTTGTTTTCGAATATGGGATCTACCCATTATTCTTGGTTTTTTTGAAACGATCACGGTTTTTATTCGTATATATCGGGATGAAAATCGTCATCAACAAAGTCAATGTTATGCCAATACCAATTGCAAACCTGCTTTCGAATAGCAGCTCCCCTAAAGCAATGATCCAAAGGCAAATACAAGCGCCGTACATGATTTTTCCCGTAAACTTACATACAGCCACTTCATCATATTGCGCTCTTTTCTCATTCGACATTGTATTATAGCCAGCAATCATTCCAATCCCCTTGCCTTTTGAGAACACAATGGCAAAAATGAGCAACGGAATTGAAGTAACAATCATTGCGATTCCCATATGTCTCGCCGCCTTTTCACACAAAAACATTATTTAATAAAAAATCCTACAACTTCCTCATCTTCACTAAAACTAATTGTATAAATACGTTTTATCTCACTGTATTTTGCGACCAGTACAGTGACATAATATCCATCTTTTTCTAGAACTTATCTACTTTCTCAAATGTACCAGCTTCTTCAATCAATGGCGTCAATTCGTCCATTTGCTCAACAGGTAAACCTTCCTTCATTTGCTCACCAAACATTTCATGAAGTGTGGCATAATCCCCAGCATTTAATAAAGAAACGACTTGTTCCGCTACTGCACGATACTTTTCAGTCGTCGCATCGTCTACCTTCGTTCCGCCACATGCCGCAAGACTCAAAACCATTAACATCAAGACCACCATCATTGTCATTTTTCTCATGATAAAATCCCCTTTCTTTTTATCCACAAACTATATAATAATACCATTGAGGCGATGAACGCTAATGCACCTTCCACTACAAATAACGCAATCTCTTGCCTTACAAATAACGGGATAATGACGACAAGTGCATCGACCAATGTATGAATTAAAATAGCGAATAGGACATATCGAAATCTTTTTTGTACGATCGCTTGTAAAATAAGAATTGAAAGACCAATATGTAAAACAATCGCAAAAAATCTTTCAATGCCACCCATAAAAGCCATTTCACTAGATAAAGCCATAGTTGGTGAAAATAATAATGTCGCTACTGGAATTCCTACAATGAGAACTGCTTCAATTCCACCATGCCCCGCACCAAAGTAAAATCCAGCTTGAAAATTTCGCTGCTTCACCAGAAATGTCATCAATATAAAACGGGCGAGTTCTTCAAATAAACCTGCGGATAGTCCAATCATGATTGCAAATAAAATCGGATTTGTCATACTCATCATCGTATAAGCTGGATAATTTTCGCCTAAATATTGCAAGAGCGGAATACGCAATAATATTTGTGACAATAAAAACGCCGCACTCCCCAATAAGAAAGGCATGACTTTCTTTTGCCGATAAGCATAAAAAAACAGTAGTAACGGTAAACCAATACTGATGATTACGGTAAAAATTATCCCGAACATTGTCATCACCTCTTACTATAAAAGTATAATGCAATGCTCAAATTTTGTATGTATTCTTTCATAATTGGTTCATTTCCCTACATATTCGGTCAAAAAAGGCTATTCCAAAAGTTTAAGCGCAGACTTTCGGAATGCCTTTTGTTTAATTTTCTTTTTTTAAGATTAATGTTTGTGTAAAATAAGGCGCGATGAAAGTTGTTTCTAATGTCGCTGTATTCATTTGCTTCAATATTCTTTTTAACGAAAACAAGCCATATCCTCGTCTTCCATTTTTATTAGAATAACGTTTTTCATATAATCGGTGTAAGTTGATTTCTTTCTGTCGACAGCTATTTTTAACAATAAAATACACTAGATCATTCATTTCAAAAAAAGCAATTTGAACTTTTTTCTCATCACTTACCACAGCTTCTTCAATCGCATTATCCACTAAAATAGATATTACCCGAATGAAATCAACAATTGGCATTTTGATTTTTTCAATCGTTTGTGGAATATCTATCATTACTTTTATCCCTTGTTGCTGTGCAGCAATTACCTTCACACTTAATACGCTTTTCACTTCTGGAATTTTAATAGAAGCTAATTTCACGATGTCCAGTTCATGATTGTTCATTAAATCTGAAGTGGGTGCAATCACTTCATAGTAAATTCGTTCAATTTGCTGTAAGTTTTTTGCTTTCACACTCGTATCTAATGCCATCAATATATTCATATAATCATGCCTGAAATTTGCTAAATCTGCATGCATATACTCCAATTTCTCTACATAATCAAGACGTTCCGCATTTAATCTTTCCGCTTGCTCCTCCATAAATCTTTCCTTTGCCAAATACGAACCAACAATTGCCATTAATAGTAATATCATAAATAATATGAATGCAATGATCACGCTCATTTCACCATATCGTTCATTCGCAATGGCTAGAAATCGAGTAGAAGGTGTTGTTAAGATTAAACTTAAAAGAAAACCAATGAATAATAAAGCATAGCTTATGTAATACAGTCTACTACTTTCAATATATGCTGCAAAACGTCCAATTTTCTTGCGCCAAAGGACAATACAACTCCCAATCAGGATGATAATCATAAGATGCATAATGCTCGTTGTCCATAAATACAAATTGAATGGGCTCACCATAAATAATTGAAACATTAACTCCAAGATGAATTTTCTTGCAAATGTGATGCCGATTAAACTGATCAATGCAAAATATAAATTTTGCATAAATGAAAGCTCATTTTGCATTAATCCCAAACTTAATAAAAATAATAATAGCAAGATACTATTCCATTCCGGATATCCGGTAACTGTCACGACAAAGCCGAGAAGTATTGTGAAAACAATGCTTAATATAATCATCATTTTATACGGCATTCGATCATAACGGATTAACAGCAAATATAAAACAACATGACAAATTCCAGCCAACACACCAGCAATCAAGTCATAAACATACATCATCATTCACCTTTTACAAGCTGCCGCACTGTTTTTCCCATTCGTCTAGATACTGGAATGGTTTCTTTGTTTTTTAACACAATATTCTTTCGCGCCGCATCATAAGCAGATATTTGTTCAGTATTGACGAGATAAGATTGGTGACAACGAAGTAGCCGGTCATCTATCTTTTCAATTTCTTTCAACGTACCATAAAAATGAATGTTACGATTCGTCGTCACCAAAGTTAAGCGATGTGGACCATCCGTCATTATATAAACTACTGTTTCAAATGGAACTCGAACAGTCGTATGGCGATTCTCAATAATAAAATCATCCGTTGGCATTTTTGTCTGATTAAGTGCTTGATAATGAAGTAAACATTGCGTCATTAATTGGTTGCGTTCATCATTTGGTAAACCTTTGTCAATAAACGTTAACGCCGACACCATGTACTGGTAAGAAATCGGCGCAAAATTGGCGTGTGTTGTCACAAAAACAATAATTCCTTGCGTATCATGCTTTCTAATTTCCTGTGCAACTTGTAAACCTTTACGCTCTTCTCCTTTAATTTCAATATCCAAAAAGTAAATCGGTACAAAATTCGTCAATGGAATTTTTTCAATAATCTCTTCATATTTACTTGTGACGTGAATAAAATCAAAAGGTAATTGAAATTGTTCTGAAATTTTTTCTACTACACTCCTAAGTTGCGCCGCCTGAATGATATCATCTTCCAAAATAAAAATACTCATACAATCACTCGCTTTTAAGTCATATCATCTAAATGATACCATAAAGCCACCGAGCCACTGTTTTTTCATGAAAACAAACTCTGTCCTATACGATCACTCACAAAAAAGTCAAAGCCCATTGCAGTTAAGACGCCTAAAATAAGTGTCCACAATGCGATGCTAATCGTCATCCAGACAGCCGCATTTCCTTTATTTGCACCGAATACCAAACCAATAAAAGCTGCTAAATGTGAACCGATTAAAAAAGGTCCAAGAAGCGCAACACCCGGCATTCCGTATTTATTCCAAATTCTTTTCCCGCGCTCTTCTTTTTTAGACGGTTCATCTTCCTTATTTTTCTTTCTTTTTGCCAACCACACTTTCACTTTTTCAAATCCAAAAATGACAAATAATACTGTTAATAAATTCCCCGTAAAAGCAGCAATCATCACGCCAACTGGAGATAAACCACTAATAACACCCAATGGAACGACGAGTGCGATTTCGAGCCACGGAATCGCACCGCCTAAAAACACTAATAAATATTCAATCACTCTTCTTCCCCCGCATCCTTAAACATTTTTCGAATTGTTGAATAATAAATCCAATATTGCCCTAGTGCGACAAGTAAAATTCCGACTAATATAATTGTACGATGCCACATACCACCTAAAGCTACACCTACTAATAATGGTAAAACAAAAGAATAATAGGAATATACTTTTTTCGTTGCACGTTTCGTAATTTCATCGAAAAACTCATCATCCTCAATATACTCCTGTGGTTTGAACGTAAATGTTTTTATTTTCCGAGTTGGGTAGCGCTTATTATGCCGATAAATATTAACAGACATCATCACAATATAAACGACTAGAATGAGAAGCGCGCTTGAAAAAATAATTCCACTGATATGCCCCATATTCATCTCAAAATAGTAGCCATCTTCACTCGTCACAAATGTCGTTTCGGACGAAAATCCAATCACGAGGGTTAATACTAATAATATGAAAATCGATCCCATTTGCCATAAAGGCAGTGTAAACCGCATATCACCTTTCATGTTCTTCCTCCCCTTCCAACCAAAATAATTCATTTAAATCAACTTCCAACGCTTTTGCCAATTTTAATGCCAATGTGACAGATGGTGAAAACTCCCCTTTTTCAATAAAGCCAATCGTTTGTCGCGTCACGCCGACTTTTTTCGCTAGTTCAATTTGTGTGAAACTATGTCTCGCTCTTAATTCTTTCAATCGATTTTTTAACACCCTGCCACCTCCTAGTTTAAATTGTATAGTAAACTTAACATCACGTAAAGTTTAGTTAACTTTAAGTTATGTGAACTTAACATGATATATGCAAAAAAAGCGTATGAAATAAAGGCTCTCCCCCCATATCATACGCTTTCATAAGTTTTTATTTAAAAGCAATTGCTGCACGTACTGCTTTTTTCCAACCTGCATATAACTCTTCTCTTGTTGCTTCATCCATCATTGGTTCAAATGAATGATCTAAATCCCAATGACTTGAAATTTCATCAATATCTTTCCAGAAACCAACCGCAAGTCCTGCTAAATACGCTGCACCAAGGGCTGTTGTTTCATTTGTAAGTGGACGTTCCGCGGGTACATAAAGTAAATCTGCCAAAAATTGCATTAAGAAATCATTTTTCACTGCGCCGCCGTCAACACGTAATGTTTTTAAAGCAATACCGGAATCTTCTTCCATTGCATCCAACACGTCTTTCGTTTGATAAGCAAGTGATTCAATTGTCGCGCGGATAAAATGCTCCTGTTCCGTTCCGCGTGTTAAACCAAAAACAGCACCCCTTACATCACTGTCCCAATAAGGTGTCCCAAGTCCAACAAATGCTGGCACGACATAAACGCCATCTGTAGACGCTACTTTTTTCGCAAGTTCTTCACTTTCATGTGTTTCTCTGAAGAAGCGCATGCCATCTCGTAACCACTGAATTGCAGATCCCGCAACGAAAATACTACCTTCTAACGCATATTGAACTTTCCCATCAATGCCCCATGCAATCGTTGTCAGTAATCCTTGTTTAGATTTTACCGCTTTTTCTCCAGTATTCATCAGCATGAAACAACCCGTTCCATAAGTGCTTTTCACCATACCGCTTTCAAAACAAGTTTGACCGAATAATGCTGCTTGTTGGTCACCCGCAAGCCCTGCGATCGGTGTTTTTCGACCGAAGAAATGCGCTTCGTCTGTATACCCTAAAATGCCAGATGAAGGATGTACTTCTGGCAGCATAGATGCTGGAATCCCTAAAATATCTAGCAATTCTTCATCCCATGTTAAATCATGAATATTATACATTAATGTTCTCGATGCATTGGAATAATCTGTCACATGCGTTTCTCCGCCTGATAAACGCCATGTCAACCAAGTGTCGATTGTCCCAAACAGTAAATCGCCACGCTCTGCTTTTTCACGCGCACCTTCTACATTGTCTAAAATCCATTTTACTTTTGTGCCTGAAAAATAAGCGTCTAAACGCAGACCTGTTTTTTCAGTAAATAATTTTTCATAGCCTTTTTCTTTTAAGTCTTCTACAATATCCGATGTTTGACGAGATTGCCAGACGATGGCGTTGTAAACAGGGTTTCCCGTCTTTTTATCCCACACGACCGTTGTTTCACGTTGGTTCGCAATGCCGATTCCTGCGATTTGTTCAACATCGATATTTTTTTCCGATAAAACGGTTGCAAGCACGGAAAGAACCGAACTCCAAATTTCATGTGCATTTTGTTCTACCCAGCCTGGATTTGGAAAGTATTGCGGTAATTCACGTTGAGACATATGAAAAACCTTTCCTTTTTGATCAAATAAAATCGCTCTCGAACTTGTTGTTCCTTGATCGATCGCTAAAATATATTTTTCAACCACGAATTGTTCCTCCTACTACATCATTATCTTAAAATAATGATGTATTTTCTCATTCAATTTTGTATTGTGATTAATGCGTTAATTCGCTTAAAAAAGGCAAAAAGACTCCGAACAGAATTTTTTTAAATTCTGCGAAGTCCTTTATACTTCCAATATAATAATCTAAAAACATGTTTATTTCAAATGTTATACAACCCGATTTATAATAAAGCAGCTAAAACTGCTTTTTGTGCATGCAAACGATTTCCCGCTTGATGGAAAACATAAGAGTTTTCTCCGTCAATGACCGATGTCGCGACTTCTTCTTCACGAATGGCTGGTAAACAATGTAAAAACATATAATCATCTTTCGCATGACTCACCAGTTCATCATTAATTTGAAAGTCTTTAAAATCAATCAGTCTTTGCGCTGTTTCTTCTTCCTGACCCATACTCGTCCAGACATCTGTATAAATTGCATCTGCATTTGTGACAGCTTTTACTGAATCATTCGTCTCTTCAAAAGAGCTGCCATTATTTTCGGCAAGTTGTTTAGCCGTTTGAATGACTTCAGGATCGCACTCATATCCAGCTGGTGTCGCAACAACAACGTCCATGCCAACATGCGCTGCCGCAATGACGAGTGAATGTGCAACATTATTGCCATCCCCAACGTAAACAAGTTTTTTCCCTTTAAAACTACCTTTTACTTCATAGATTGTCAGTAAATCAGCAAGTGCTTGGCATGGATGATACATATCTGTTAATCCATTAATGACAGGCACTGATGCATGTTTTGCCAATTCTTTTACACGCTCATGTGAATTTGCACGAATCATAATGCCATCTACAAATTCTGAAAGCACTTTCGCCGTATCATGAATCGATTCGCCGCGCCCCAACTGCAAATCTTTCGCATTCATATAAATCGCATGCCCACCAAGTTGTACAGTGCCCACTTCAAAGGAAACTCTCGTACGCGTAGAATTTTTTTCGAAAATCATCCCAAGTGTCTTCCCCGCAAGCACTGGCTTTAATTTCCCATCTTTCGTGTCTTTCTTTAATTTCACCGCTTTATCAATTAAATACTTCACTTCTTCACTTGAAAAATCTAATAAACTTAACATATCGCGACCTTTTAAATTACTTTCTATATCAGCCATCTTATCATTCGTTAATAAAGTAAGTTGTACCATTTTCAACCATCTCCCAATTCCCAATTTAGATTGTATAACAAAGTATAAGACTGCATAATTATAAAGTCAAGTGGATTTTTATAATTAATTGTCTATTCTAAAGTTTTGCTTTTGAATGACAGCGTTTATGGAAGCGTTTAGTTTGTTGAAATCTTCGCACCCCTTTGCGTGTTCGTGGCAGGCATGGTTAACATATGCATCGTTAAATAAAAACATGACATAATGCAAAAAACGAGCCTACGCAGCACGGTAAACCCGCCTAGCAACACGAAACAAGCAAACAATCACATCACCGCTCAAAACACAAAAAAAGCGAAGCGGCGCGAAAGTCGTTTTCCAGACTTTCGCGCCAGCTTCACTTTTTTAGTCGAACGTAATTTTATTTACTGTTTCACGATCTAATTTTTTAATCACTTCTACAATAAGTTTCACTGTATTTTCATAATCATCACGATGTAAAATGCCTGCATGTGAATGAATATATCTTGTCGGAATACAAATTGCGAGTGACGGAACCCCATTATTTGAAATATGGATTGAACCCGCATCTGTTCCACCCGCTGGAATTGAACCGAACTGATATGGAATACCTTTTTCCTCTGCCGTATCGACAACTAAGTCGCGAAGACCTTTATGCGATACCATAGAAGCATCGAATAATAAAACTTGTGGTCCATCGCCCATCGTGCCTGTCGCTTCTTTTTCTGTAATTCCCGGCGTATCTCCAGCAACACCTACATCGACCGCAAAACCGATATCAGGCTGAATTTTCGCAGCCGCTGTTTTTGCACCACGAAGGCCAACTTCTTCTTGAACAGCGCCGACGCTGTAAACTGTATTTGCATGTTTTTCGTCTTTTAATTGTTTTAACACATCAATTGCGATCGCGATACCGATTCGGTTATCCCAAGCTTTCGCAAGTAAATGTTTTTCATTATTCATCACCGTAAATTCGAAATACGGAACAACCATATCTCCCGGAAGAATGCCCCACTCCATTGCCTCTTCCCTAGACGTCGCACCAATGTCGATAAACATATCTTTAATATCGACCGGCTTATTACGCGCTTCGGGCGATAAGATGTGTGGCGGTTTCGAACCGATTACTCCTGTTACGGTATCCCCTTTACGCGTAACAATCGTAACACGTTGTGCAAGCATGACTTGTGACCACCAGCCACCAACTGTTTGGAATGAAACGAAACCTTTTTTATCGATTTTTGTGACCATAAAACCGACTTCATCCAAATGACCTGCGAGCATAATTTTCGGTCCATTTTCATCGCCAACTTTTTTAGCAATTAAAGAACCTAATCCATCTTGTTCAATTTCATCTGCAAATGGTGCAATATATTTTTCCATTACTGAGCGCGCTTCACGTTCATTCCCAGCAATCCCTTTTGCATCTGTCAATTCTTTTAACATCGTTAATGTTTCATCTAACTTCGTCAATCATTTCGCCTCCCTAAATAAATACTTATTCATTATAAATCAGTTTTCAACATTTTTCAAAATAATATTCATTTATGAAGTGCAAACCACTACTTATAAAAATTCTTTCCTTAATTCAGCTGCGCTTCTTGGCGATAAAAGACCTGGTGCAATATCATAAACCGTTTTCGCACCGTATTCTCCTTTTTCATTTAACCGATAAGCTGCTCTTGCATAAGCAACGAGTACACTCGCGGTAAATTCTGGATTACTTTCAAGCTTTAATGTATATTCAATCACTTGATTATTGCCTTCGCCTGTCTTTCCACTGCGAATGACAAACCCACCATGTGGCATTTTACTATGATTTTTCGCTAATTCTTCTTCAGAAATAAAATGCACTGTCGTATCATGGTTTGTAAAATAGTTCGGCATTGTAACAATTGCTTGCTCGACTTCTTTTGGATCTGCACCTTCTTCAAGCACAACAAAACATTCTCTCGTATGTTCATCTCTTGTCGTTAAGGTTGGCAGCTCACCCGCGCGCACTTGATTGACCGCAGTTTCGTTTGGAATTGTATATTGAACCGCATTTTTCACCCCAGGAACTCTACGAACTGCATCAGAATGCCCTTGACTTAGCCCTTTTCCGTAAAATGTATACGTCGTTCCTTCTGGCAAAATTGCCTCACCGAAAACACGATTTAGTGAAAACATCCCTGGATCCCAACCGACTGAAATAATCGATGTCTTTTCATTTGGTTTTGCAGATGCATCCACTTTCTCAAAATAAGCTGGAATATCTGCATGTGTATCGAAACTATCGATTGTCGTAAAATGCTTCGCAAGCGCTGGACCTTGTTCTGGTAAATCATTTTTCGACCCGCCACATAAAATAAGCACATCGATTTTCCCTTGAAACGCTTCAATATCTTGTAAAGCATGTACTGGAATTTCATCATTTAAAATCTTTAAATCTTCTGGCTTTCTACGTGTGAAAACAGCAATCAATTCCATATCATCATTTTGATAAATCGCCGATTCCACTCCGCGCCCTAAATTCCCGTATCCTGCAATGCCCACTCGAATTTTCTTTGTCAATGTCAAAACCCCTTTATGTATATATTGCCAAACTTCTATGTATAAGTTTAAATCGAAAGAATTTGAAAGTAAATAATAAAAGCATTCCCAGATTTCTCCGGGACGCTTTATGTTTCATTAAGAAGTAGAGACCGTTTCGTTTTGGAATACGCGAATTTCATTTAAAAACGGCTCGCCGTATCGTTCTAATTTCGTTAAACCGACACCATTCACTTCTAAAAATTCTTCTTCAGTTGTTGGCATACGACTGGCCATATCTTGTAATGTTTTATCTGAAAACACGACGAACGGCGGTACACCAGCATCTTGTGCAAGCTGACGACGAAGTGCACGTAATTTCTCGAATAATGGATTGTCTTCTGTAATTTGTTTCGTGACAACAGAAACTTTGCGGAAAACTTTTTGCTGCCCCATTAAGACCGCTTTGCCATTTTCTGTCACATAAATAATCGGAAACTGACCATTTTCCACACCTAAATAATTTTCAGAAATAATAAACTCTATAAAATCAGACACATCTTTTGAACTGCGACCTTTTAATATGCCGTATGTCGTTAATTTTTCAAAACCAAAATCTTTTATTTTTTTATTACGAGAACCTGTCAACACTTGCGCAATCATTGTCTTACCAAATCTTTGCCCCATTCGTATGACACAAGACAACACTTTTTGGACATCTTCTGTTACTTCCAAACTTTCCCTTGTATCCGTACAATTTGCGCAACGACCACAATCCTCGGCATTTTCCTCGCCAAAGTATTGGACGATAAATTTCTGCAAACAAACTTCCGTGTGACAATAATCGACCATCGATTGTAATTTGCCAAGCTCCATTGGAATTCGTGACTCATCCAAAGACTGGTCAATTAAAAAGCGTTGCGTTTGGACATCTTGTGAGGAAAACAATAATGTACAATCACTTTTCAAGCCATCCCGACCAGCACGCCCCGCTTCCTGATAATAACTCTCCATATTTCGCGGCATTTGGTAATGAATGACATATCGAATATTACTTTTATCAATGCCCATTCCAAATGCATTCGTTGCAATCATCACGGAAGTTTCATCATTCAAAAAGCGCTCTTGCCCCTCGGCACGCGTTTCATCTGATAAACCGGCATGGTATTTCCCGA
Source organism: uncultured Sporosarcina sp. (assembly GCA_947644645.1). Taxonomy (GTDB): domain Bacteria; phylum Bacillota; class Bacilli; order Bacillales_A; family Planococcaceae; genus Sporosarcina. The sequence continues at coordinate 28,846 of CANSAF010000027.1, forward strand.
CTTTCACACCACGTTTTGACAATACTTCGTATAAATGATCGACGGCTTTTCTCGTTGCAGCGTAAATAATGCCTGCCTCATCTTCATTCTTCTTCACATAATCCAGCACAAATTTCTCGCGATTTTGTCCTTTAATGACGGAGAACGTAAGGTTTTCTCGTTCAAATCCAGTCATGACTGTACTGCTATCATCAATCGTTAATTGTGCACAAATATCTTCACGAACAGCTGGCGTTGCTGTTGCAGTAAGTGCAAGCACGACTGGTTTATCATGAAACAAAGAAACCATGCGACGAATATTACGGTAACTCGGTCTAAAATCATGTCCCCACTGGGAAATACAATGCGCTTCATCAATCGCTACAAGCGGCACATTCATCAATTGCAAACGATTCGTAAAGGCCGGCGAATCAAGTCGTTCTGGCGCAATATATAATAAACGATAGTCGCCACGAATCGTCGCATCCATCGTTTCCTGATACTCTTCCGTTGTCATCGTACTATTAATATATGCTGCCGAAATGCCTGCTTGTCTTAAAGCATCGACTTGGTCTTTCATCAAAGAAATCAGCGGAGAAATCACTAACACAGTTCCCTCCATAACAAGTGCCGGAACTTGATAACATAGCGATTTTCCGCCCCCAGTTGGCATCACACAAAGCGTATCTTGACCCTTTAAAACTTTTTCAATGACTTTTTCTTGCCCTGTCCTAAATGAGTCGTACCCAAAATAATCTCGTAAAACGTCTGTTGCACGCGTTAGCAAAACTCGCTTCGCCCCTTTCATTCAAAGTCTTCTTTGTACTAGTGTAGCATATATTTGAGTGGTCCGATGAATAAAAATGAGCATGATTTTATCAACAGCACAGCCGTGTTTATCAACGCTTCGGCATGCTTGATCAAAAACAAAAAAATCAGCAGAAATTTTCCATACAAAAAAGCATCCAACAAATAATATTGGACGCTTTTCACACCTTACGATTCAAATAATAAACGTTCCTCATCACGACTGTGAATCTCATTGACAATTTGGAGCGCATAAAACTTTTGTAAAACAGCAGGGCTTAATCCTTCTTCAGCACGTAATTCTTTTAAATCTTGAATGATGATTCTAAGTAAATCGTGATCACGCGTCAACATGGTTACCGCGTCTTTTAGTGATGGATTTTCTTCTGAAACTTCCAAATAAAATCCACTTTCCTCCGCATCCGCGTGCGCAATAACACGTGTTTCCCAATATTCAATGAGATCGTCCGCAGCTAAATTAGCGGTTTCTACTTCCCCGTCTCGTAAATGCTTCATTAACTCTTCTGTTTTCATAATGGCTCCCGATAAACCACCTTCATGAATCGCGCGGTGTGCATGTAGCTGACGTAATGCCGGTCCTGACAAATCAATCACCCTTTCTAATCTTTCTACTTTTAGAATACCAAATATTTAGCATTTAACAAAAAAAGTTGCCCTTTTAGAGCAACTTTTATCATTTATCCCGCATTAACGGGCAGTAAAACTCCCACTTCAAGATTTAAGCAAAAGCTCTAAAGACAAGTGGGAGATCAACTGTCCGTAAAAGCCCGATTGGTTCGGGGCAACAGGATGTTGGTCACATAGGCGAAGGCATCAGGACGTGACGAACTTAGCCTATGTTCTTTCGTATCAGTGGGGGATGAAGCCCCCCACTGATACGAAGTTTCACTTTATTTTGTTGTTTTCTTTTCAAAAGAACTAAATAAACTCGCAACCAATAACCCAATAAATAGTGTGAGTAAACACATCATAAAGTAAGTACCGTCTTCTGGAAAACCTGGGTAAATCACAAATACTGAGCCAAGAATTAACCCGATAATAACAGAGAACGTTACATATTTAAAACGTGCCAATAAAAAGCGAATAACTTTACTACTTACAATAAACCCGACAACTACACCAGATCCAATGACCGCAATAATTGGGATATTAAAATTAGATAATGCACCAATTGCAGTTGAATAAACACCAAGCAATAGCAAAATAAATGAACCACTAATACCAGGTAATAACATCGCCATACTTCCAGCCCATCCGGCTAAAAATAGTCCTAAAGCATTCGATGCTGTTAATTTCGTAATCGTACCATGATCGACTGGATTCACAAATGCCAACGAAGCAAGTGCTACCCCGACAATTAAAATAATGAAGAAATGACCTATTTTAAAGTTTTGCTTCACATTGACTTCCCTAGCAATATACGGCACAATTCCAATGATTAAACCTAAAAAGAAAAACTGTGTTTGTGCATGATAATTTTTCAGTAAATATTCGATGACTCGACTAAAAATTACTAAAGTACCACCCATTCCAATGGCTAATGGCAATAAAAATCCAATATGTTTTTTCCAGTCTTTACTAAAAAATCCGCTGATTGCATTCAATAAATCTTCATAAATTCCGAGGATGAAAGCGATTGTTCCACCACTCACACCCGGGATTAAATCGCTAATTCCAATAAAGAAACCGCGATAAATATTCTTCCAGTGCATAACAAAAATCCTCCATTTTACAATCAATTACATATTGACCTACTTACGCTTATGAACAACTGCCAAGAAATCGGCTCGAATCAATGTTTATCAATTCAAACCTCAACATTGGAATTTTAACATGTTCAGTCAAACGACATCAAGCCTTCTTCAGAAAAACGAATGGGAATCATTTTAGTTTCATCACTTCACCCAAAAAGAAATCGTTTAGACAGAACATAATCTTCTCATCTAAACGATTCCATTCACTTCATCTTTCATTTTCAAGAATAATTTTTCAGTTATTCGCCGAAACGAGTCCTTCACTGCGACGACGTTCAATCTCTTCAAGACGTGCATTAAACTCATCTACAGTCATCTCATGTTCGATAAAGTAACGGTTGCGTGGGTGTACACGACACTCATCCGTACAGCTACGCATATATAAATACTCATTTTCTTCCGAACATAAAACTTGTTCGTTACATTCAGGGTTCGCACAGTTTACATAACGTTCACATGGCTCCCCGTCAAAATGATCGCGACCAACCACGACATGTTCCACTTGGTTAACGGGAACGACAAGTCTCTCATCAAAGACGTAACATTGTCCATCCCATAACTGACCTTTTGCTTCAGGATCTTTTCCGTATGTGACAATTCCGCCTTCTAATTGGCTTACATTGTCAAATCCTTCACGAACAAGCCAACCAGAGAATTTCTCACAACGAATTCCCCCCGTACAATACGTTAGGACTTGTTTGCCTTCAAATAACTCTTTATTGTCACGAACCCATTGTGGCAGCTCTCTGAAAGTGCGAATATCCGGACGAATTGCACCGCGGAAATGACCAACATCATATTCATAATCATTACGCGCGTCAAGAATGACTGTATTCTCTTCTTGCATTTTCTCCAAGAATTCCGCAGGTTTTAAATAATTTCCTGTTAATTGATTTGAATCGACATCATCTTCTAAACTTAAGTTCACGATTTGTTCACGAACACGTACATGCATTTTCTTAAATACATGGTCATCTTCTACATCGATTTTATACGTAATATCATTAAAATATTCATGCTGATTCATCATTTCCATATATGCGTCTGTTTGTTCAACAGTACCCGAACAAGTTCCATTAATTCCTTCAGATCCAATAAAAATACGGCCCTTTAAGCCGATTTCCTGACATGCTTTTAAATGTTCAGCAACAACTGTTTCAGGATCTTCAATCTTTACATACTTATAAAACAAAAGAACCCGATATGCGCCTTTTTCCATTTTTTCCTAACCACCTTGTTATTGTTGTATCTAATTTTTTTCACATAATGAGATAATCGCATTATAACATAATTTTTCATCTAAAAAAAGAGTTAACATTAAAATGTAATTAGGACTTTTATTAGTTGGAATCACACTCTTTTTCTTGTATACTTTCATTATATGACTTTTTCCGCGCTTTTTCGCAAAGCGTTCATTATCTCAAATCTTAATAGAATATTTACATAAATTAAACTTATATAGATTTATCATATAAACACAAATTAGATGAAAGTTAAAAAGGAGTTCCTATTTTATGAAAAAAACTAAGAAACGTTTCCCTTTTTTCGATATTTTACTTACTAGTCTAACCATTATTTTACTAGGTGCCAGTGCTTATTTATTATTTATTTTTAACAATAATTCTTCTGCAAGTTCAGCATTACCCAAAAATGTAGATGATATTTCTTCAACAATCGATGAAGTAGACTCAAATTTTGCTGGGATTAAAATCGTAACAGAAATTGCAAATGATCCAAACACACCATTTGCCATTCAATATCCACAAAGTAAACATATTACATTTAATGATAAAGTGAAGAAATATATTCATCGTCTAAAATATGACTATTTGATGAATATTGCAGATTATAAACGAGACCATAAAGATTTCACAAGTGAATTAAATATTTCCTTTGAAACTTTTCAACATCCAAATGGTCTTTATTCCTTTGTTATTGTGAACCATGAGTCAATTGATGCCGATGACGGTAAAACAGATATGCAAACATTTCACTTAAATCCTGAAACTGGTGAAATGCCAACGATAACAGAAGTGCTTAAAGCAGACGAAGAAGCCCTTGATCTATTCTCAAAAGTAGTCGCAAATTATGCTTCAGAAGACGAAAAGCTTAGCGAGACTTTATCTGATGACGAACTGGCAACATTAACAGCAACAGATGCTGACAATTTTCAACAATTTGCGTTGACAGATGATCAGCTCACTTTATATTTCACTGAATATAAGACAAGTCAAGAAACACCTACAGTTTCCATTCCTTACAAGGAAGTGAATCATTTACTCGCAACAGATTTCCAACTTTCTGTAGATGATTTAGCTATAAAAGGCGATTCGTCAACTGATGCCGATGAAACGCCAAAAACAGATGAAGAAGATGAAGGCAATCCAGATGTGGATGCGGACAAAGAAGTTTCTAATAAAAAACGAGTTGCACTTACATTTGACGATGGTCCAGATCCAAATGTGACAATGCGCGTATTGGAAACACTTGAAAAATATGATGCAAAAGCAACATTTTTCATGCTTGGAAGTCGCGTGGAATATTATCCAGAAATCGCCAAAAACGTACAAGAAGCAGGCCATGAACTAGGCAACCATTCTTGGACACATCCAGATTTATCAAAAGCTTCTATTGAAAAAGTTTTTGACGAGATTAATAGAACGTCTCGCATTATTGAAGAAGTAACGGGTGAAAAACCTTATTCATTCCGACCGCCATACGGGGCTTTCAATGATGTTGTGAGACAACAAACAGATTTACCAATTGCTTTATGGGATGTGGACACGCTAGACTGGAAACATCGAAACGGACAGCAATTACTTGCTTCCGTAAAAGATAGCGTGAAAGATGGCAGTATCATCTTAATGCATGATATTCATCCATCAACCGCTGACGGTCTAGATGCAGTTATGGCATATTTACAAGAAAATGGCTATACATTTGTAACTGTATCTGAATTATTGGATTAAAAAAAACGCCCCTAAGTCAATCTACAGGACTTTGGGGCGTTTTTTGGACAGATTTAATAGGAACTAGCATAAAAACAGGAGACGTACCGAAATTGACTTTCTAAAATGGTCCCCAAGTCAAGGACAGATTAAAAAAAGAAGTTAAGCTACTAAGA
>CANSAF010000028.1 GCA_947644645.1 uncultured Sporosarcina sp.
GTTGAGGAAGTTATTCAAAAAATTAACGAAATTGAAGGCAGTGCAGTGGAAAAGATGATGAAAGATACTTTTTCACAAAAATATGCGCGTGCAATTATTCAACCTAAATAAGTTACGAGCAAAGGACGATCAATCGTTTCTTTGCTTTTTGGCGTTTTTTAAAATTCCTTTCATAGACTAGTAAGAGTATAGGGAAAGGAGCGGAATAAATGCTATTATCAGAACTTGCGCAAAAAGAATTGATTCAAGTAAAAGAAGGTGTGCGTTACGGGCTTTTAGTAGATACAGATTTATTGTTTGATGGAAAAACGGGAGCGATTCTCGGTCTTGAAATTCGGAAAAAGACGGGAATATTTGGATTGAAAAATGATGCCGCGGAAGAGTTTATTCCGTGGGAGGAAATTATTTTAGTGGGTGAGCATCGTATACTATTTGGCAAAACGAAAAGAATGGATGAGGTGCGCTTAGATGATTAATCGGAAATGGTTGTTGATTGGGCAAGATACTCGACTTGAAATTTTACAAAAATTAATGCTCCGTGAAGGTAGAGATTGTGTTTTAATCGAAACGGATGTTTATACTGAGCGCCTAAAAGAAGTTTTATTGACGTTTCAACCAAGCCATATTGTCTTTTCGGTTTTACAATTAAAAAATGACATCCCCGTAAATTTATTTCGCCAAAATGTTAAGTTATTTGTTGGGCTAGCGTCAAATGAATGGCTAGCGCCTTTAAAAGAAGCGGGATTAGACGTTCAGTCGTATTTAACTGAAGAAACTTTTTTATGGGAAAATGCGCGAATTACGGCAGAAGCATTCGTCAAAGAATTTTATCAAGAAGCAGCTGAAACGATTACTGGACAAAATTTTTTAGTTGCAGGTTTTGGGAGAGTTGGAAAAATGACAGCTGATTTACTTTATGGAATGGGCGGAGCAGTGACGATTATGACAGATGTGCCTAAAGAATTGGCAGAAGCGAAAATGCGTCATTTTCCTGTTCATCCATTGAATGCTGAGCTTTCGTTTGAATCATTTTATATTATTAATACAATTCCCACAAAATGGTTGAAAATAGATTCTGAGCCGCCACATTTTATATTCGATCTTGCGTCTTCCCCTGGGTGCCTAGCTGAAGAGGAAAATCTTGAATATTATAAACTACTCCCGGGACTGCCAGGGAAGCATTTTCCGGTAAGTGCTGCAAAAGCTTTAAAAGCCGCACTGGGTCGGATGAATCGAATATGAAAGGGGAAATCAATGCTACAAGGAAAACGAATAGGTCTAGGTGTTACTGCTTCACATTGTACGTATGAAGAAGTAATTCCAATGATAAAAGCTTTGAAAGATGCCGGTGCTGAAGTTGTGCCGATTATTACTTATTCTGTAAAAACCGCTGCGACAAGATTTGGAACGGGGGAAGAATGGATTCGAAAGTTTGAAGAAGCAACGGGAGAGAAAGTCATTTCTTCAATTGTTGCAGCTGAACCGTTTGGCCCCGTTACACCTGTTGACTGCATGATTATTGCGCCACTGACAGGAAACTCCATGAGTAAGCTTGCGAATGCGGCAACGGATTCACCTGTCTTAATGGCGGCAAAAGCAACATTACGAAATGACTCACCAGTTCTGTTAGGTATTTCAACGAATGATGCACTCGGTTTAAACGGTCCGAATTTAATGAAGCTCCTCCACACAAAAAATATTTACTTTATTCCTTTCGGGCAAGATGATCCTTATAAAAAACCGAATTCGTTGATTTCTGATTTTACTCAAATCGTTCCCGCTACAATTGCTGCGCTTAAAAAGACTCAATTGCAACCACTTCTCATGATTCATGAAGAAAATTAAAAGTTCTCACACATTTCCTATATCGATATGATATAATCTTTCCAATGCTAGTTTATCTTGACCGAGCAAAAAATTCTCATTTTGACCAAAATTGGAAAGAAGGGGATTTTTGTTACGAGTGTTAAAACTCGTATTGGTAGAAGATAAAGCCTACAGCGAATATGTTTGAGTGGACAGGGAATTGTGCGCGGAAGACGATTTCAATTACTTGTAACATTCAAATAGCGTGTGAAATTTGAACACAATACCGCTGAGGAGTCATTGATTAGATTGTGAAAGGGAGATTAGCGATGAGTAAAGTAAATGTAGCAATTGTAGGTGCAACAGGAGCTGTCGGGACGAAAATATTAGAAAAATTACTTGAACGTAATTTTCCTTCAAGTTCAATAAAATTATTAGCTTCGAAACGTTCTGCTGGAAAAGAAATTGAAGCGGGCGGTCAGAAGTTTATTGTAGAAGAAACGAAACCAGAAGCATTTGAAGGTGTGGATATTGCATTCTTTAGTGCTGGTGGAAGTATCTCGGAAAAGCTTGCAGAGGAAGCGGTCAAACGTGGTGCAGTTGTTGTCGATAATACGAGTGCGTTTAGAATGACAGAAGGAATTCCACTGGTCGTTCCAGAAGTAAATTTAGATGCGCTTCGTGAACATAAAGGCATTATTGCGAACCCAAACTGTTCAACAATTCAAATGGTAGCAGCGCTTGAACCAATTCGTGAGAAATTTGGTTTAAAACGTATTATCGTATCGACTTATCAAGCCGTTTCGGGAGCAGGCGCTGAAGCAATTGATGAGCTTGCAACACAATCTAATCAATTGAATGAGCGTGCTGAAATTGAGGCGAATTTACTGCCACAAGCAGCTGGACAAAAGCATTATCCAATCGCTTTTAACGCAATTCCACAAATCGATGCTTTTGATGAATCAGGCTATACGCTTGAGGAATTAAAAATGATGAATGAAACGAAGAAAATTTTTGGTATGCCCGAATTACAAGTTTCGGCAACATGTGTCAGACTTCCAGTTGTGACGGGACATTCTGAATCTGTCTATATCGAATTAGACCGCGACGATGTATCTGTAGCGGATTTACATGAAGTATTACGCGGTGCGCCGGGTATTGTACTAGAAGACGATATTCATACACAAACGTATCCAATGCCACTTTTTGCGGAAGGAAAAGATGATGTATTCGTGGGAAGAATTCGTAAAGATCGTGAACAAGCAAATGGATTCCATTTATGGATTGTTTCAGATAATTTATTAAAAGGTGCAGCGTTAAACTCTGTTCAAATTGCGGAAAGTCTTGTTGACTTGAAAACATCAATCGGATAATAGAAGAGGATGAGTAAGATGGAACTTGGAAGAATTGCAACAGCAATGGTCACGCCTTTTTCAAAAGCGGGGACAATTGACTATGAAAAAACAGCAACGTTAATTGAGCATTTAATTGAAAATGGAACAGACTCATTAGTCGTCAGTGGGACGACAGGCGAGTCACCAACATTAACATGGGAAGAAATCGAAGAATTGGTCACTTTCACAGTGAAGCAAGTGAATGGCCGTATTCCTGTTATTGCGGGCACTGGAAGCAATTGCACGCAAACTTCAATTGATGCGACGAAACGAGTCGAAAAATGTGGTGTAGATGGCGTTATGCTCGTTACACCTTATTATAATAAACCAGATCAAAAAGGCATGTATACGCATTTCTCAACAATTGCGAAAGAAACGACTTTGCCAATTTTACTTTATAATATTCCAGGACGTTCAGTTGTCAATATGTTGCCAGAAACGACAATTGCTTTGTCGAAAATTGACAATATCGTTGCGGTGAAAGAAGCAAGCGGCGATTTAGAGCAAATGGCAGCAATCATTGAAGGCACAGACGATGATTTCAAAGTATATAGTGGTGATGACGGATTAACTTTACCGCTACTATCCATCGGTGGAGATGGCGTTGTTTCGGTCGCTTCACATATCGTGGGTAATGAAATGCAACAAATGATTCAAGCGTACGTGGAAGGTCGCGGAAAAGAAGCTGCAAAAATGCATCGGAAATTATTACCAGTCTTTAACGCGCTATTCTCAGCGCCAAACCCTGTACCTCTGAAGTATGCACTAAAAGATATGGGCATTGACGCTGGAGAAGTTAGATTGCCACTCGTTGCGTTAGATGATACTGAAGTGGTGGACACGGCACTGAAAGAATTCAAACAAGCAGCAATGTTATTCGCATAAAACTAAATTAAAAGCTATTCAGAAAGTCTTCATCGGGCTTTCTGAATGGCTTTTTATTTGTCGCAAAATATCAATCACTCGCTATAGTATTCTATATTTAAATGATACGACTGAAGGATTATACCGTTTAGGCGAAGATGGTACATATGAGCCTGGTATTGCGACAGGTCATGATATTTCTGAAGATGGATTAACTTGGACATTTACACTTCGTGAAGATGCAGTTTGGTCGAACGGGGAGCCTGTGACAGCACATGACTTCGTTTTCGGATGGCAACGTGCAGTGGATCCTGAAACAGCTTCTGTAACAGGGCTTTACACAGTAAGTGAAATTTTGGAAAACGGTACAGCAGTTAACCAAGGGGAATTACCAGTAGAAGAATTAGGGGTTAAAGCAGATGGTGATTATACATTTGTTGTAACATTAGCAAAACCAGTTCCATATTTTGAATCATTACTTGTGACAATGACATTCCTTCCACAAAACGAAGCATTTGTGACGGAGCATGGTGATAACTTCGCAACAAGCGCAGATACATTACTGTCAAACGGTCCTTTCAAAATGACTGAATGGGAAAGTACTGCAAGTAAATGGGTAATGGAGAAAAACGAAGATTACTGGGATGCAGATGTTGTTCAAATTGAAAAAATTACGTATAACGTTGTTAAAGATCCACAAGTAGCAGCAGATTTATATGAAAAAGGTGAAATTGACCGTGCGGATATTTCATCAGATTTAGTAGACCAATATATTTCACATGATGATTTCACAGCATTTGATGAAAATGCATTATTCTACTTACGTATTAACCAAACACGTAACGAAGCATTAGCAAACGAAAATGTTCGTGCTGCAATTATTAGTGCATTTGATAAGCAAGCATTAGTAGACTCAATTTTAAATAACGGTTCAAAAGTTTCTTATGGTGCATTACCAGACAACTATTCTAAACATCCTGAAACAGACGAAGATTTCCGTGAAATTAACGGGAAACTAGCGGACTATGATGTTGAAGCAGCACAAGCAGCTTGGGCAAAAGGATTAGAAGAATTAGGTACAGACAAAATTGAAGTTGAACTATTAGCAGACGATAACGAGTTAAACAAACAAATGACTGAGTATTTAGCAAACCAATTACAAAAGAACCTTGAAGGATTAGCAATTACAATTCGTATGGTTCCATTTGAGCAACGTATCGAGCTAGACAAAAACATGAACTATGATTTAGAAATCACAGGTGCAGGTGCATCTTACCTAGATCCATATAGTTGGTTAAACCATTTCGTAACAGATGGTGGAAACAATATGGGCTATTCAAGTGAGCGATTCGATCACTTAATCGACCAAGCGATGAACGATTTAGCGATGGAGCCGGTTAAACGTTTTGAAGCTTTCCTAGAAGCGGAAAAAGTATTATTTGAAGAATCAGCATTTGCGCCGATGTACCAACGTGCAAAAGCACAACTTGTTTCACCAAGAATTAAAGATGCATACGCAATGCCATTTGCAAAAGATTATGAGTATAAGTGGGCATCTGTAACAGAATAAAAAAAGTAGGCAGCATCCAGAAAGTGAATGGGAAAACTTTCTGGATTGCTCCTTTTCGATTCTTACATAGTTAAAAAAGGAATGGGTTAGTTTAAAGAACAGTTTTTGGAGGTGTAGGTATGGTTCGTTATATTTTAAAGCGAATGATGTATATGGCGTTAACATTATTTTTAATCGCATCCGTAACTTTCTTTTTAATGAAAATGTTACCGGGAAGTCCTTTGAAAGATACGGATGATTTAACGAAAGCGCAAGAAGAAATGTTGCTTGAACGTTACGGATTGAATGATCCAATCTCTGTTCAATATGCAAAATATATAGGTGCACTTGTGCAAGGTGATTTAGGAACTTCATTTCACTTTTCCAATACACCTGTAACAAAAATTATTAAAGACCGAATTGGACCTTCCATGCAATTAGGGGCACAGGCATTAGTACTTGGAACCATTTTAGGTATCGGGCTCGGGTTAATTGCAGCCGTTTTCCATAATGGGGTATGGGATTACACATCAACAACGCTCGCCGTACTCGGGATATCGATACCATCCTTTGTATTTGCTGGCTTATTGCAATGGATATTTGCGGTCAATCTCGGTTGGTTCCCAGTCGCCTTATGGGGTGGATTTGAATATTCTATCTTGCCGACAATTGCTTTAATGATTTTTCCATTAGCAACTGCTGCAAGATTTACACGTACAGAAATGATAGAAGTGTTAGGTTCAGATTTTATTTTAACCGCACGTGCAAAAGGAATTAGTGAGTATGCAATCGTCTTAAAACACGGTCTTCGAAATGCTTTAATTCCATTAATTACAGTAATTGGACCTATGGCTGCAAGTTTGATGACAGGAACGCTCGTTATTGAGCAAATATTCGCGATTCCTGGTTTGGGTGAGCAATTCGTGATGTCTGTTATGGTCAATGACTATCCGACAATTATGGGTACGACTTTATTATTAGCTTTCTTATTTATTGTCATTATTTTAGTGATTGATTTACTGTATGGTTTAATCGATCCAAGAATTAGAGTAGACGGGGGGAAAAGCTCGTAATGGATAAGAATAATTTACCACAGGAGCTTTTTGAGCCCCTTGAAGTTGAAGAAAACACAAGTGAAAAAATTTCCGCACCGAGTCGAACATTTGGACAAGATGCAAGAAGGACATTATTTAAAAACAAAACAGCAATGGCTTCATTGTTTGTGTTAATCTTTATTATTTTACTCAGTTTAATCGGTCCAAAGATGAACGAATATGGTTATGATGATCAAGATTTAAGCCGTGCTAAAATGCCACCGCATGTTAAAGCATTGGAAGGGATTTCATGGCTAGGATTTGACGGCACATTATCTGAAAAGTTTGAAGGGAAATCGGTCGAAGATGCGACTAGAAAAGCAGTGATGCGCTTTGACAATCAAGAAGATTTTATCGACATACAAGTACTAAACGAAGGTGTTGAAGGTGTCGGGCAAGCTAAAGTAAAAGCGACATATCGCGTTTATGAAGCGAAGGATATGCAAGATACATATTTTTGGTTAGGTACAGATAATTTAGGGCGTGACCAATGGACACGTCTATGGGAAGGTACACAAATTTCTTTATTAATCGCAGTTGTTGCGGCGTTGATAGACCTTGTTATCGGTGTAGCTTATGGTGGAATTTCTGCATATTATGGCGGACGTCTCGATAATGTGATGCAAAGAATTATTGAAATCCTTGTCGGCATTCCAAACTTAGTCATTATTTTATTAATGGTCGTGATTTTAAAACCAGGAATTCTGTCCATTATTATTGCACTGACAATTACTGGATGGATTGGAATGGCACGACTTGTTCGAGGAGAAGTTTTAAAGTTAAAAGGACAAGAATTCGTTTTAGCGGCAAGAACATTAGGAACCGCGAACTGGAAAATTATTTTAAGGCATTTAATGCCGAATATTAGCGGGATTATTATTATTAACACGATGTTTACGATTCCAAGTGCGATATTTTTTGAGGCATTCTTAAGCTTCATCGGACTAGGACTAGCGCCGCCTGCCGCTTCACTCGGAACATTAATTAACTCTGGATTTGATGCATTAAGATCTTATCCATATTTACTCCTTTACCCGGCGATTATTATTTCGGTCATTATGATTGCGTTTAACTTATTGGCTGATGGATTACGCGACGCATTTGATCCGAAAATGCATAAATAAGAAGGCGGTGTTTCGAAATGGAAAAATTATTAGAGGTGAAGGATTTAAAAGTGTCATTTAACACGTTTAATGGCGAAGTTCAAGCGGTTAGAGGTGTAACATTTGACGTTTTAAAAGGCGAGACATTGGCGATTGTTGGCGAATCGGGATCAGGAAAGTCAGTGGCAACAAAGTCAATTATGAAACTATTACCATTTCCACAAGCTGTCATTAAAAACGGTGAAATTTTATTTGAAAATGAAGATTTACTGAAGAAAAACGAAAAAGAAATGCGTCGAGTGCGTGGGAAAGACATTTCAATGATTTTTCAAGACCCAATGACTTCTTTAAATCCAACGATGAAAATTGGGAATCAAATTATGGAAGGAATTATTGAACACCAAGGTGTATCTAAAAGTGAAGCAATGAAAAAAGCGATTGAACTTTTAGAACTAGTTGGGATTCCGAATGCCAAAGAGCGTGTTCATCAATACCCACATCAATTTTCAGGTGGGATGAGACAACGTGTTGTCATTGCGATTGCGCTTGGTTGTAACCCGAAACTGCTCATTGCGGATGAGCCGACGACTGCATTAGATGTTACGATTCAAGCACAAATCTTGGAACTGATGAAAACGATTCAAAAGAAAACGGATAGTTCTTGTATTTTTATTACGCATGATTTAGGGGTTGTGGCGAATGTCGCAGACCGTGTTGCGGTGATGTATGCGGGAAAAATTGTAGAAATTGGTCTAACAGAAGAAATTTTCTATAATGCGAAGCACCCATATACATGGGGATTACTCGGTTCAATGCCGACACTCGATGCGCAAGAAGAAGAGTTGACGACGATTCCAGGTACACCACCGGATTTAAGAAATCCACCAAAAGGCGATGCATTCGCACCGAGAAATGCCTATGCTTTAAAAATCGATGCAGAAATGGAACCACCAATGTTTAAAGTTTCTGATACGCATTATGCTGCAACATGGCTACTACATGAAAATGCACCAAAAGTAGATCCACCACCTGCTGTCCAAGAGCGCATGAAAGGATTTGCCTTAAGTGGTGCTCCGGAGATTGCGAAGGAAGGTGAACAGTCATGAGAGAAAAACTATTAGAGGTAAAAAATTTACAAAGGCATTTTAAAACAGGTAAAAATAGTGTTGTAAAAGCAGTTGATGGCGTCACATTTGATATTTATAAGGGAGAAACATTCGGTTTGGTCGGCGAGTCTGGTTGTGGAAAATCAACGACTGGTCGAACGATTATTCGCCTTTATGATGCAACGGGTGGACAAGTAAAGTTTGATGGTGAAAATGTCCACGGAAAGAAAACGAGAAGCGAATTGAAAGCATTTAATCGAAAGATGCAAATGATTTTCCAAGATCCTTCTTCTTCACTGAATCCTAGAATGACTGTTTTGGACATTATTGCCGAAGGATTGGACAATCATGGATTAGTCAAAAATGCAGTGGAACGTCAAGAACGTGTAGAAGAATTACTTGAAATAGTTGGCTTAAACAAAGAGCATGCGAGTCGTTTTCCACATGAATTTAGTGGTGGACAAAGGCAAAGAATTGGGATTGCACGCGCTTTAGCAGTAGAACCAGAGTTCATTATTGCCGATGAACCAATTTCCGCACTCGATGTATCGATTCAAGCACAAGTCGTCAACTTAATGAAAAAGCTACAAAAAGAATTAGGCTTAACTTATTTATTTATCGCACATGATTTATCGATGGTTAAATATTTAAGTGACCGAATTGGTGTGATGTATTTTGGGAATATTGTTGAACTAGCGGATAGTGATGAGTTATACAAAAATCCAATTCATCCGTATACAAAATCCTTATTATCAGCAATTCCACTTCCTGATCCGGTTTACGAGCAAAGTAGAAAAAGAATTGCTTATGACCCATCGATTCATAATACAGACGAAGAATCTGAATTTAGAGAGATTAAAGAAGGTCATTGGGTGAAATGTACGCCGACTGAATATGCAAAATATAAAGCAGAACATAATTCTTCTTAAAAATAAAAAAATGGAGCGTGAATAACAATGAAAATTGGTTTAAGTACGTATAGTTTACTAGATGCAATTAATGCGGGCGAAATGGATATACTTGATGTTGTAGAGTGGATTGCAGATAACGGCGGAGAGCATATGGAAATTGTTCCTTACGGATTTACACTTGTTGACAATATAGAATTAGCAGATGCGGTGCGTGAAAAAGCAAAAGAAGTCGGAATTGAACTATCAAACTATGCATTGCCAGGAAACTTTGTGCAAGAAACTGAAGAAGAGTTTGAACAAGAAGTTGCACGTTTAAAAGAACATGTCGATTTAATTCATCGTATGGGCATTAAACATATGCGCCACGATGTCATTGCGTTTTCATTGCCACCAGAAAAAAGAACGATTGCTCATTTTGAAGAGAGTTTGCCTAAAATTGTTGAAGGCAGTCAGCGAATTGCAGATTATGCAGCGCAGTTTGGCATTACGACAACAATTGAAAACCACGGGGCAGCGGTTCAACATAGTGACCGTGTCCAGCGTGTCATTCAAGCAGTAGATCGTCCAAACTTTAAAACGACATTAGATATTGGAAACTTCCTTTGTGTAGATGAAGATCCAATTGTTGGCGTGAAAAAGAATTTACCATATGCTTCACTGATTCATTTTAAAGATTTCTATATTCGTCCTTTTGATCAAAACCCAGGCGGCGGAAAATGGTTTAGAACAGCGAATGATAATTATTTACGTGGTGCTATCGTAGGCCAAGGTGATATTAACATTCGTACAATTGTTAAACTAATCAAAGACAGCGGCTACGATGGTTATGTGACATTAGAATTCGAAGGCATGGAAGAATGTAGAGAAGCATCCAGAATTGGGATGGAAAACTTAAAGCGTTTATGGGATGAGGCTTAATCACGCATAAAAAAATCACCCTAGAGTAGCAGATACTGTTGCACTGGGGTGATTCCTTTCATACATATATAAGTTAAAAATATCAAGCTAGCGTATGTAATAAATCGTCAACAGGAGTACTTGAATCCCCATCAAGGTAAGCCCTTGAAAGGCGATTAGACGATATGATGCTTTACTGATCAATTGGGATGGGAGCTTCTTTTCATTCATTTCCTGCAATAAATCCCGTTGTTTTCTTTTAGAACGAGATTGCAAAAATCTTCTCGTCGCAAAAACGAGTCCATCGAAAAAGCGTCCGTTCACAATAAACAAGAAAATAAATAGGAAAAAATAAATTGCCGCAATGTAAAAAGAATAATTTATATAGTTCATAAATGTATATTGTGGTGAGAATAATAAGAAAATAATAAAACTTAAAAGTAAATTGATGCCTAAAATAATCCATTTATTTTTAAGAAATGCCATACATAAACCTCCTTCTAAAATGCTATACATATTATAACAAAGAAAATTCACATGGGGGAAAGATATTTAATGAATATACAGATTGCTCCGATTAATCAACGAGAAAATGATTATGGTTATATCATTCACGAAGAAATGCTTCAATTTGGTACTTTAACGAATATTCAAGTGGGCAGACAAAGCTATTTACTTGTCGGTGTAAAAAAAGAACAAATCACACTAGAAAACATACGTTTTTTAGGTGGAGAAATTAGAAAAGAAATCCAAAAAATCGCTGCTTACAAAGAAGCTGAAATTTCTTTTGAAGCATTTACTGCACAGTTTCCAATAATAGAACAAGAAGCATTCGTCACAGCTTTTATTGAAGGGTGGCATTTGGGTGGTTATGCATTTTTAACGTATAAGAAAAAAACTGAAAAGAAAGCTGTCCAATTAAAAATTAAAGAATCTACATTTACAGAAGCGATTGAAATTGGTGAGAAAAAAGCAAACTCAGTCAGCATTGCACGTGATCTCTGTAATGAGCCGGCGAATCAATTAACGCCTGCACAGTACGGTGTGAAATTACAAGAAATCTTTAAAGATACTGCTGTACAAGTAGAAATTATTGAAACAGATCAATTAGTTTCTAGAGGGTTTGAACCGACGGCGATTGTTGGTGCAGGTAGCCAATATGCTCCGAAAGTGGCCATTTTAACATTGAAAAATGCAGAGGCAAAACATATCGCATTAATTGGAAAAGGTGTGACATTCGATTCAGGTGGAACGAATGTAAAAACAGGTAGTGATATTGGTGAGATGAAAATGGATATGGGCGGATCGGCTGCTGTCGTAGGTGCGATGAAATTATTAGCTGATTTAAATGTACCTGTTCATGTTACAGCAATTGTGCCGATGGCGACGAATATTGCTGGTAAATCAGCCTTTCTCCCCTCAGACGTGTTAACTTATCGGAATGGTGTTACGGTTGAAATAGGCAATACAGATGCAGAAGGACGTTTACTCTTGGCAGATGGGCTTACTTATGCACAAGAAATCGGTGCAGAAGTATTGATTGATATCGCAACGTTAACGGGTACGATTGGTCAAGCGCTCGGGTTAAAAACAGCTGGGATATTCAGTAATGTTGAGGCGTCTTTATGGGCTTATAAAGTGCTCGGGGATCAGACGGGTGATTATGTTTGGCCGATGCCGATTACAGCTGATTATCAAACCTATATCGATAGCGATACAGCCGATGTGAATAATATGAGCAAATCTCCATTTGGCGGAGCCATTACCGCGGCTGTTTTCCTACAAAACTTTGTGGAAGAAGGAAAAAAGTGGATTCATATTGATATGGCCAATACGGTTCGGCCTTGGAAAGTAGAAGGCTATTATGTACAAGGTGCTGCAGGATTTGGCGTTCGTCTATTAACAGAAATTGTCCAAAGTGAATCAAAATAAGGGAGGATTTTTAACATGACAGTAGAAATTATCGCAACAAGTTTAGAAGATGCAGTGATGGCAGAAAAAGGTGGCGCAGATCGACTAGAACTGTGTTCTGCATTATCTGAAGATGGATTAACCCCGAGTTTAGGATTAATTGAATCTGTTGTGAAAGGCGTTAATATACCAGTCAATGTAATTGTGCGCCCACATAATAGAGGTTTCCATTATACAAAGGAAGATTTAGCAGTGATGCAACAAGACATTCGCTATATTAAACAAGCGGGTGCTGCAGGAATTGTGATTGGGGCTTTAACAGAAGAAGGTGCAGTCGATGAAGAAGCTTTAACGTTTTTATTGGCGGAAGCGGAAGGCCTTGATGTGACATTCCATCGTGCATTTGACTTTGCAAAAGACCAATTTTCAGCACTGGAACAAATTGCGAAATTCCCGGAGATTCGTCAGATTTTAACATCGGGTGGTACAAAACCTGCACCAGAAGCACTTGATCAATTAAAAAAATTAGTAGAAGCAGGAGAAAAGAAATCGATCAAAATTCTTGTCGGTAGCGGTGTAACACCTGAATCTGTTGCAACAATTTTAAAAGAAACTGGCGCTAAAGAAGTACATCTTGGTTCTGGTGTTCGCGTGAACCGTAGTTTTATGGATCCAATTGATGTTAAACTTGTCGAATTTACAAAAAAACAATTTCAAGAGTTTGTATAAAAAGAGAAAATCTTGAAGGACGGGGAAGAATATGCAATATGTTGTTGGAGTTGACTTAGGGGGAACAAAAGTAGCGACTGCTTTACAAGATGAGAACGGAAAAATTTTAAAACGTGTACAATACGCGACAAATCAGTATAAAACAGCTGAAGAAGTTATTGAAGGACTTGTTGCATCTGTCAATGAAGTTCGGGGAGATTACCCAATTGTAGGAGTTGGCGTTGCATCACCTGGTGCGGTCGATACAGAAAATGGCATAATTTTAAAAGGGACGAATTTACCTGACTGGGTGAATATTCCTCTCCAAGAAAAAATGGAAGAAAAATTACAGTTACCTATAAAAATTGTCAATGATGCCAATGCTGCCGCTTGGGGTGAGTATTATGTCGGCGCAGGAAAAGGTTCTAAAACGATGGTCTATGTAACGATTAGTACGGGAATCGGCGCTGGTATTGTGCTTAATCATAAATTATTTATTGGCAATAACGGATATGCAGGGGAGTTAGGTCATACAGTCATCGAACAAGACGGCGAACTTTGTGGTTGCGGTGAAAAAGGGTGTTGGGAAGCTTATGCTTCTGGGACATCTATGGCAAGAATTGCAAATGAAGCAGCGAAAAAAGAGTCGACAATCATGACAAAACTTGCAAGCGATGAAGGCGTTTCGATGAATGCAAAACATTTATTTGCAGCTGCAAGATTAAATGATGAAGTCGCTTGCCGCGTTGTAGATGAAGTGACCGATTCTATTGCAGTCGGTTTAAAAAATATTATTCATACATTTAATCCAGATTGTATTGTCATCGGTGGCGGCGTAAGTTTAGCAGGCGAAGCGCTATTTGAGCCAGTTATTGAGAAAACAAGAAAAATAGTTTTAGCACCTTACAGAGATACGTTTACAATCGTACCAGCACAATTAGGCGATGATGTTGGAATTGTTGGGGCGGCTACTTTATTAACAGGAGAACAAGCATAAGCTTCATCTGTATTTATATAAATAAAAGATTAGTAGAAAGAGGTTCTAATGATGACAAGTAGAAGTGAAGTGCAACAGTATAAAGGCATTCCGGGAACAATTACATTAAATGAAAATGAACATATTGCCGCATGGCAACGATTACAATACGGTATGTTTATTCACTGGGGACTATATTCTGAAATTGGCGGAGAATGGAACGAGGAACCAGTCACAAAAGGATATAGTGAACAAATTCAAATGTGGTCAAATATTTCTACGGAAGATTATTTAGACGTAGCCAAAACATTTACAGCAGATCAATTTGATCCGGTAGAAATTTGTCAATTAGCAAAAGATGCAGGAATGGAATATATCGTTATTACAAGTAAGCATCATGATGGTTTTGCGATGTTTGATACAGAAACGACAGATTACAGCATTATCCATCAAACGCCTTATGCAAAAGATCCTTTGAAATTATTAGCAGAAGAATGTGAGAGACAAGGCTTAAAATTTGGCGTCTATTTCTCTTTAATTGATTGGCATGAAGGACATGAATTTGACTATAACAACAATAATCCAATTCCCGAATCGATGGAGCCATTAATTGAAGAACAATTACGTGAACTGATGACAAATTACGGTCCAATTGCAGAAGTTTGGTTTGATATGTCAAATCCAACGGAAGAGCAAAGTGTAAAATTCGCAAATATTATTCACGAACTGCAGCCGCAAGCAATTGTAAGTGGTCGTATTTGGAATAATAAAGGTGACTTCAGGACTTTAGCGGATAATCAAGTGCCGACAAGTACATTAGATGGTGCTTGGCAAACGCCTGCTTCAATTTACCATGCAACTTGGGGCTATCGCAATTGGCAAAAGCGTGAGGATTTTGAAGGTAAAGTAAAAGATCTTGTGCAAGGATTAACGAGTGTTCGTGCAAGAGGTGGTAACTATTTACTTAATATTGGTCCGCGTGGAAATGGCTCTTTAGTAGAGTTTGAATCGGATGTATTACGCGAAATGGGCGCTTGGTTAAAACGTCATCCAAAGGCAATTTTAGGTGCCTCGGGGACTCGTTTTGGTGGACAATCATGGGGAGAAATAACGACGCAAAATAACGAATTGTTTTTACATATTATGACATGGCCTGACAATGGACAATTAATGTTAGAAGGTCTAGCGACAGATGTTGTGAAAGTAGTAGAAGACGGCACAACTGCAGAATTACAGTGGACGTTAGTAGATCAACAACTGACAATTACATTACCTGAAAAGCCATCTGACTCAGTTTTACCAGTACTTCGCGTCGAATTAGCCAGTGAATTATATTTTGTTCCGACAAAAACAAATGTGGCAAATGAACAAAATGTATGGACAGTTGACGCCGAAAACCTTTATGTAGGTCGAGGCTATGCGGATAAAGGAAATTACAATACACTTGTCGAAACAACGGTCAGATATACGACTTATATTGCGACAAAAGATGCGAAAGAAGTATCTTTGACAATTTCTGGACAAGCTATTAATCAAGAGACAGTTTATAAAGTTGAAGTCGGTACTGAAACGAAGGAAGTGACAGGTAAATCTTTACTTGAAGCAGCAGTCGGACCGTTTACAGTCGCAGCTAATGAAATTATTCCAGTAACGATTACATTAGCAAAACCTGCACATGAAAATGAAGATATCGAATTGGTTGTAGAACAAATTATCATTCAGTAAAACAAAGGGAGAGATGAGCATGTTAAAAGTTGGTGTAATTGGGATTGGTTCAATTTCAGATATGCATATTCAAGCATATCAAAAGAATGATCAAGTAAAATTAATCGCATTTTGTGATTTAAGTGAAGAGCGTTTAGCGGAAAAAGGGAAAAAGTATGGTGTAGAAAAACTTTATAATCATCATGAAGCATTACTCGCGGATTCAGAAATTGATGCGGTCAGCATTTGTACATGGAATGATAGCCATGCGGAAATTGCGATTGCAGCATTAGAAGCAGGGAAACATGTACTTGTTGAAAAACCTGTCAGCATGACTGTTGCAGAAGCAGAGCGCATTGAAGAAGCAGTAAAAAAATCTAATAAAATTTTACAAGTTGGCTTCGTCAGAAGGCATGCGGATAATGTAAATGTCTTAAAACGCTTTATCGATACAAATGAATTCGGGGAAATTTATTATGCAAAAGCGTCTTATTTAAGAAGATACGGAAATCCAGGTGGTTGGTTCAGTGATATTACAAAATCTGGCGGCGGTCCACTCATCGATTTAGGTGTGCATGTCATTGATATTTCATGGTATTTAATGGGAAGACCACGTCCAGTTTCGGTTAGCGGAAACACGTATCATAAGCTTGGCAACCGCAGTAATATTAAAAATCTATCAGCTTATCAAGCAGCTGATTATGATCCAACACATAATGATGTTGAAGATTTAACAAATGCTTTAATTCGTTTTGAAAATGGGGCTTCATTATATGTAGATGTAAGTTTCACTTTGCATGCGAAAAAAGATGAAACGACAGTGAAGCTTTTTGGTGAAAAAGGTGGCGCAGAAATTGAACCAGAACTGGCGATTGTTTTAGAGAAAAACGATACGATTTTAAATGTCGATCCACAAATCGACCATTTGGGATTTGATTTTGTGAAGTCTTTCGACAATGAAATCAATCATTTCGTCGATTGCTGTGTAACAGGAAAAGAATCAATTGCACCGATTGCAGATGGTGTAGAAGTGATGAAGATGTTAAATGCAATCTATGAATCTGCGAAAACAGGGAAAGAAGTTTATCTATAAAGTGAAACTTCAATCAGTGGGGATCCTTCCCAATTGATTGTTAATTAAACCAATCGGGCTTTTACAGGCAGTTGATCTTCCACTTATTTTTATTGCATTTGCTTAAGCCTTGAAGTGGAGTCTTACTGCCTGTTAATGCGGGATAAAATAAAAAACTCGCGCAAATTTACGTCATCATGATTATGACTGGCGCGAGTTTTTATTTGTTTATTGAAAGGAATGATAATCATGAAAATAGCGCTCATTGGTGCTGGGAAAATTGGTAAAAGGCATTTAAAGATTTGGACAGAAATGACTGACGTAGAAATTGTCGGCGTTGTCGTACGTCAAGAAGAAAAAGCACAAAAAATTGAACAAACTTATCAAGTAAAAACTTACCGTACAATTGCCGAGTTACTGCAAACAGAAGAAATCGATGCAGTCGATATTTGTACACCGCCTTATACACATCTTGAAATTGTTCAAGAAGTCGCGAAAGCCAAAAAACATATTATGATTTCCAAACCGCTAGCTGTTACACAAAAAGAGGCAGAAGAAATCATTCAAATTTGCAAGCAGTATGAAGTGCAATTATTAGTTGGACATACATTGCGATTTTTTCCAGAATACGAAAATGCAAAAGCGAAAATTGAGAACGAGGCAATTGGGCGCCCGGGTGTTGTTCGAATGTCAAGAGGTGTGCCGTATCCATCTAGAGATCATGAATGGTATACGGATAAACGCTTAAGTGGGGGCTTGTTTGTAGATTTAGGTGTTCATGAATTTGAATGGATTACTGCGACATTTGGACAAGCAGAACGCGTGATGGCAAGACATATTAAAAGAGTTGATCAGGCAAAAAATCCGATTGAATATGGCTTAGTGATGATTCGTTTAGTAGACGGAACTGTTGTGCATGTTGAATTATCTTGGGCTGAAACAAAATACCGCGCATCCTTTGAATTAACGGGAAATAAAGGGATGATTTCCTATGATCACGATGAAGCAAATCCAGTAGCACTTGACCTTCATCATGGGGAAGAGGAAGTGGACTTACCGAAAAGTATGCTTAGGGATGATCCATATGTTCGCCAATTGACACATTTTGTCGATTGTTTAAATGGAAAAACGTCATCGATTATTTCACCTTATCATGCAGTGGCGGCTATTCAAATCGCTGAAGCGGCTTGTAAATCTGCCGAAGAAGGTCGTCCAATCTTGATTCAAAAGGAGGAGGCGTAAGATGAAAATTGGCATCATTAGTTTTGCTCATATGCATGCATTAAGCTATGCAACACAATTAACAAATCGTTCAGATGTTGAACTTGCTTATATTTGGGATGAAGATGAAACAAGAGGGCTAGACATGGCAAAGGAGTATAATTGTCAATACTTAGCCGATTTAAATGATTTTTTAGCAACAGATATTGAAGCGGTCATTATTTGTTCTGAAAATAGCAAGCATAAATCACATGTCATTCAAGCGGCGAAAGCACAAAAACATATTTTATGTGAAAAACCAATTGCGACAGAAGTTGAAGATGCGAAAGCAATGATTCAAGCATGTGAAGAAGCTGGCGTCATTTTACAAATTGCTTATCCCGTGCGCTTTTCCCCAGTACTAGAAAAAGTGAGAGCGATGATTCAACAAGGAGCCATTGGAGAAGTACTGGCAATTAATGCAACGAATCATGGGTTAATGCCTGGCGGGTGGTTTGTTGAAAAAGAATTATCTGGCGGCGGTTCCGCAACAGATCATATCGTCCATATTATGGATCTTATTCGTTGGATTTTTGCCGATGAAGTTAAAAATGTGTATGCGGAATTAGATACGAGATTTTATGATTTAGATGTAGAAGATTGCGGCATGGTTTCATTGGAATTAGACTCAGGCATGATTGTTTCGATTGACCCAAGTTGGTCGCGTCCAAAAACGTATCCAACATGGGGAAATGTCGTCATGCATTTTGTCGGAACAAAAGGAAATTTAAGCATCGATGCGTTTAAGCAACATTCTCTTTACTATAATGACAAAGATTTAAAAATAGAAGAATTGCCTTGGTCTGAAGATATGGATGCTGGATTAGTTGCTGATTTTATAGATTGTATTCGCACAAATCGTAAACCATCAATTACCGGAACAGATGGACTACGCACTTTGGAAGTTGTGAAGGCAGCCTATCAGTCCAATGCATTAAAAGAAGTTGTCCAACTTAATTGAGGGAAATTATCGTAGACGAATCGATGTAAATCAGGATGTTTAATAATTATTTGAGTGGAAATAAAACGAAAGGCATTTAGAAAGTAAGAAATTTACATTCTAAATGTCTTTTTTCATTGGAAATTTAAAGTTCCTATTTGTATCACAGGGAAACGTCAAGTATAATGGAAAATAGCTGAATGGTTCGGGAAGTAGAATTAGGAGGAAATAAATTGACAAAAATAAAAAACGAAGTTGTAAGAGTGATTCCCCTTGGAGGGGTAGGCGAAATTGGAAAAGCAATGTATGTTGTTGAAATTGATGAAGAGCTGTTTATCGTCGATTCAGGCTTAATGTTTCCAGAAAGTGAAATGTTAGGGATCGACATTGTCATTCCAGATCTTGCTTATATCGAAGAAAATAAAGAACGTGTGAAAGGAATCTTTTTAACACACGGACATGAAGATGCAATTGGTTCACTTGCTTATTTATTACAAGTTGTCCAAGCACCTGTTTACGGTTCGAAGTTGACGCTTGCTTTGGCGAAAGAGCATTTAAAAGAAATGCCTGCACCGCATCCTGTTCGTTATTTTGAAGTGACGAATAAAAGCCGCATGAATTTTAACCGTACACATGTAACGTTTTTCAATACGACACATAGTATTCCAGATTCACTAGGCATTGTGTTCCATACAAGTGAAGGCGCAATTGTCCATACGGGAGAATTTAAGTTTGACCAATCAGCAAAAGGAAAATACCGCCCGGATATTGGAAAAATGGCTAGCTTAGGTGAAAAAGGTGTCTTTATTTTAATGTCTGATTCATCGGAAGCAGAACGTCCAGGTTATACGACTTCTGAAGCTGTTGTTGAAACGCATTTATCAAAAACATTTTATCAAGCGAAAGGACGTATTTTGGTTGCACTTTATGCGTCAAACTTTATTCGTATTCAGCAAGTTTTTGACAAAGCATTCGAAACAGGAAAGAAAGTTGCAGTTGTTGGAAAGAGTCTAGAAAGCTACTATAAAGTAGGGATGGATCTTGGCTATTTAACAATTGAAGATGATGTGATTATCCCGGTGAAAGATGTCGATAAATATGAAGATGATGAAGTGGTTGTTATCGTAACTGGTAACCAGGGCGAACCACTTGATGCGTTGGAAAGAATTGTGCGCAAACATCATAAAGATATTAAAATCAAAGATACAGATACGGTTTTAATTACATTTACACCATCACCTGGTATGGAAGTGTCAATGTATGAAACAATGAATAATTTGGCGAAAAAAGGCGCGCGTGTACTAACATCAAGCAAAAATGTGCATGTGTCTGGTCATGGTAGCCAAGAAGATTTAAAAATGATGTTAAATTTAATGCAACCAAAATACTTTATCCCAATTCAAGGGGAGTATCGTATGTTAATGGCGCATTCTAAATTAGCACAGCAAGTCGGCATGGACAAAAAGCATATTTTCATCGCAGATAAAGGCGATATTGTTGAATATAAAAACGATAAAATGCGTATGAGTGGTCGCGTTCAAGCAGGAAATGTGTTAATTGATGGAATTGGTGTTGGCGATGTTGGAAATATTGTCCTGCGTGATCGTAAGTTATTATCACAAGACGGGATATTCACAGTCGTGATTACATTAAATCGTAAACAAAAAAGAATTGCAGCAGGTCCTGAAATTGTTTCGCGTGGATTTGTTTATGTACGTGAATCAGAAGAGCTATTAGAAGAATCTAAAAAGCTTGTGCATAAAATAGTTGAAAAACATGTGTCTAAAAAGTCGTTTGAATGGACAGGAATTAAACAAGAGATTCGTGATACGCTCAGCTCCTATTTGTTCCAACAGACGAAAAGAAGACCGATGATTATTCCAATTATTATGGAATACTAAATAGGTTTAACAGTTTAAAAAATAGGAGGCGTCCGGAAAGTTTTTCAACTTTCTAGATCGCCTCTTTTCAATCGAAAGGAGGCGTCGTATGTCAAAAAAGAAAGCGCGCAAAAAATCGACGAAAGCTAAAAATACGAGAAAAAAAACAGGGAAACAAACCGCTACGAGTACCATTGCGTATGAAATTATCGGTTTATTAATGATTGGGCTTGCGGTAATTATTATTTTTGAATTTGATCCAGTTGGAAGAGTTTTATCGAATGTATCCCGATTTTTATTTGGAAATTGGCATATTATTATTCCTTTATTACTTGTTATGCAAGCAGTTATTTTAATGGTGATGCGAAAAGTGGGCAGTTGGAAAAACCGTTTACTGATCGGAAGTTTATTTGTCTTATCGAGTTTATTGCTCTTTAGTCATATTTTATTGTTTGAGGAATTGGAAAGAAGTCGCGTATTAATGTCTAATTCCTCCATTAAACAAACTTGGCATGTGCTGATTACCAATGATGCGATCACATCCCGTAGTGGCTCTCTTGGCGGCGGAATGATTGGAGCTTTCATTTATGCATTTGCTTATGCATTATTTGATATGAATGGTGCGAAAGTAATTGGTGTGTTGTTATTATTTATTGGACTGATTTTATTAACAGGAAAAGCACTTGTGCCGTATCTTGTTGAAACAACGCCCAAACTATATGCATCGCTTATGGAAAAATGGCAAGAGATGAAAAAACAAGAAAAAGTAACGAAACCAGTTTCACAAAGAGCGAAAGCGAAACAACAGAAAAAAGGAACAGGAAAGACGATTCCTGAAGAAGCTGCTGTTGAGTTTGCGGAAGAGATTGCAACAGAGCCGATTATTTCAGCTTTCAATGAAAAAATTGAACCAGTTATAGAATCTGCACCTGTTGAACCGAAAACTATACCAAAAGATGAACCACAAGCCGTTCAACAAGAAGCGGAAACGACGGAAGCACCGATTAATACTTATAGCGTTGTAACTGGAGAAGAAGAAAATACTTCTTATGTATTGCCGCCGCCTACTTTACTAACGGAAACACCGCATAATGATCAATCGAATGAATATGATTCGATTCAAGCGAATGCGAAGAAATTGGAGCAAACTTTTTTAAGTTTTGGCGTAAAAGCACGGGTTACACAAGTTCATTTAGGACCAGCTGTGACGAAGTATGAAATTTTACCAGATACTGGCGTGAAAGTAAGCCGCATTGTTAGTTTAACCGATGACTTGGCACTCGCACTCGCGGCTAGTGATTTACGAATTGAAGCGCCGATTCCTGGGAAATCTGCGGTAGGGATTGAAGTGCCAAATAAAAGTATCGCAGTCGTTAGTTTGCGTGAAGTAATTGAATCGAAGGAAAACAATGATCCAGCTGCAAAGTTAATGATTTCACTGGGACGCGATGTCACAGGGCAAGCAATTTTAAGCGAGTTAAATAAAATGCCACATATGCTAATCGCAGGATCAACAGGCAGTGGTAAAAGTGTTTGTATTAACGGCATTATCATTAGTATTTTAATGCGTGCAAAACCTCATGAAGTAAAATTAATGATGATTGACCCGAAAATGGTTGAGTTAAATGTTTATAATGGTGTGCCGCATTTACTTGCACCAGTTGTGACAGATCCTAGAAAAGCTGCACAAGCTTTACAAAAAGTTGTATCTGAAATGGAAAGACGATATGAATTATTTTCTCATACTGGTACGCGAAATGTGGAAGGGTATAACGCGCATATTGATGAGTGGAATGCAGAAAACGATGAAAAACACCCACATATGCCTTATATCGTCGTGATTGTCGATGAATTGGCTGACTTAATGATGGTTGCGTCAAGTGATGTAGAAGATTCAATTACAAGGCTTGCGCAAATGGCAAGGGCTGCAGGAATCCATTTAATCATTGCGACGCAAAGACCAAGTGTCGATGTCATTACGGGCGTTATTAAAGCAAATATTCCTTCGCGAATTGCTTTTGCTGTATCTTCTGCAATCGATTCTAGAACGATTTTGGATACAGGCGGTGCTGATAAATTACTTGGTCGTGGGGATATGCTCTTTTTACCAGCGGGCGCTTCAAAACCCGTTAGAATTCAAGGCGCTTTTGTTTCAGATAAAGAAGTAGAGGCAGTTGTCGATTTTGTCATTGAACAACAAAAAGCGCAATATCAAGAAGAAATGATTCCAACAGAAATCATAGAAGTTGCACCCCATGAAGAAACAGATGAACTTTATGATGAAGCAGTTGCTCTTGTTGTTGATATGCAGACAGCTTCTGTTTCGATGTTACAAAGACGTTTTAGAATTGGGTATTCGCGTGCTGCACGGATTGTTGATCAGATGGAAATGCGTGGCATTGTTGGACCACCAGATGGTAGCAGACCGAGACAAGTCCTTGTCGATAAAAGTGAATTGGAATCATAAGATGCGTAGTTTACCAGCAAAATATATGAAATTTCTTTCAATTGAATCATTTTATTCATTTTGAAGCTTTAAAGTGCTATAATCAAACATACAGTAAGGTCGAATTTTAAGCAGTTTCTTTTAGAGGTGGTATGTGTTGATGAGTAATACTCAGCAAGGGCAGACGTACTTGCAAGTGTTGGAGCAGTTAAAGCTAGAAATTGATGAAGGGTATTTTACGGAAAACGAACGGTTTCCATCTGAATTTCAACTGGCAAAACGATTGGATGTAGAGCTTACATTCGTGCGCCAGGCAATTCAGACGTTAATTAAAGAGAAAGTGATTGTCCAAAAGCATGGGGTCGGGATTTTTGTTAATCCCAAACCACTTTTCACATCAGGTATTGAAGAATTATCCAGTGTCACTGCGATGATTCGTCAAGCAGGAATGGAGCCTGGCACAATCTTTATTGATTTTACGGAAACGGATGTTACAGAAGAAGACATGCTCGTTTTTAACTGTAACAAAGACGATAAACTATTAACAATTAAACGTGTCCGCACAGCGAACGGACAACCCGTCGTTTTTTGTATCGATCGAGTTTTAGCGAAGAATTTGTCGGTTGGTACAGAAGAGTTGTTGAATACTTCCATATTTGATTTGATTGAACGAAATGGAAAGATTTATATTGAACAAGCTGTTGCAGAAATCGAGCCGATTGGCTATGACGAAGAAGCTTCATCGTTTTTAAGATGTGGTGTGGACGTTTCATTATTAGCATTGGAACAAAAGCATTATAGCAACGAAGATGAGATGGTGCTTTATTCGAAAAACTATTTTAGAGCAGATAAATTTAGTTTTCACGTCATTAGAAAAAGAGTATAAGTTGATGAGGTTGTTTTAAAAGTCCGAAATGGATTTTTAAAACAACCTCATTTTTGTGTCTAGGTATATTGACTCCCTCATTTCTTCGCGTTCAGAAAATGTTTAGTCTGATTTAAGATAATAGTAACAGGACGTTTTTTTAGGAGGGATTTGAGATGGGCGAATCAAGAGAAAATTACTTAATGCTTTGGATTACAACTTTTATTGTAGCGCTAGGCGGAATCATCTATCTTTTACATAATGTTTTCGGACTTTTTAAAACATATATTGCATTGTTTGGCATTCAAACACCAACAGGTATGTTACAAGTCATTTTCGGATTATTGGTGATGATTACAATTGGACTTCTAATCGCATCATGGGTGGTTTATCGAAAATACGAAACGCATCCGTATTTAAGAATTTTACTTACTTTAACATTAACGCATAGTTCGATGTTTATTATTGCTGCTGGAAATGGGCTTGTTGAATATCATTTTTCAATTTTTATGGTGCTTGCATTTATTGCTTATTTTCACTCAGTAAAATTAATTATTTTGAGTACAACAATTTTTGCAGTGCATCATCTCGTTGGTTATTTTTCATTCCCCGAATTATTATGTGGAACATCTGATTATCGCTTTTCTTTGTTAATGATTCATGCGGTGTTTTTACTACTTGCGAGTGCTGCGAATATTATTTTAACAACATTTAATAATCGAACAAAAAAAGAAGCGAAACTTCAACGCGTACAAGCTGAAGAACAGTTCCAATTAATTGTGAGTGAATTAACGAAAACAGTGGAAAACTTAGGGAAGCTAACAACTTCCGTTGAGAGTGGCGCACATGAGTCGAAGTTGGCCAGTCGTGAAATTGCAACTGCCATTCACCAATTAAGGGAAGGTTCTGCGGTTCAATCGCAACAAGCAGATGACAATACAGCAAGTTTATTGACGATAACAGACAGAGTTTCTGCGTTATATACAATGACTACCGATGTACAAAAAGAGACAATTCATGCTGTGAAATATACAGAAGATGGTGAGCAACTGATTA
Source organism: uncultured Sporosarcina sp. (assembly GCA_947644645.1). GTDB lineage: Bacteria > Bacillota > Bacilli > Bacillales_A > Planococcaceae > Sporosarcina. Next base: position 25,543 of record CANSAF010000028.1, read on the forward strand.
GTCGTACAACTGCGCAATTCGAAGTAGTCAATCAAAATACCATTGCTTTAGAGAAAGTGTTTCAAAACTACCAAAGACAAATGAATCAAATTGGTGAGTTTGTCAATGATATTACAAATATTGCGAGTCAAACAAATTTACTGGCGCTAAATGCATCGATTGAAGCGGCGAGGGCAGGAGAAGCAGGGCAAGGTTTTTCGGTCGTTGCGGATGAAGTGCGAAAACTAGCTTATCAATCGGAAGCGTCTGCAAGGAATGTTCATCAAGTCGTAAGTGACATTACGGAAGCGTCCATACGAATGATCGATGATATTACTGCCAATGTTCAAGGCGTTCAAAAAGGCATGGGTCAATTACAATCAACAAATGAAGCATTTGCGAATATTAGAGAAGTGACGACTTTGATTGAACAACAAATGCTTCGCGTTGCTTCTATGGTAGAAGAAATACATGTTGAAAGTAAGCCGATGATTCATTCAATGGATGAATTAAAAATGATTTCAAATGATGGTTTAATTAGTAGTGAACAAATTTCAGCGGCGGCGGAAGAGCAACTTGCTACGATTGAAAACTTAAATGACAGTGCTGAACATTTGCAGAAATTAACAGATGATGTTGGAAAGTTAATTTTACAAATCAAGTGAAAAAGAGCTTGCTAAAAAATTGTTTTGGATTTTTTAGCAAACTCTTTTTTATTTCTAGTAGCTGATAGTAGAGCATTGGTAAAAATTGTTGTAAACTAGAAGTTATGGAAAACTTTTTGTCATTTGAAAAATAGGCAAAAAAATAATAAAGATCGCTTTTTATATAATAGAAAAAACGTATGGTAAACGTAGAAATGAGCAATCTAATTTGTAAATCCCGATAAAATTCTCCGTCATTTGCATAGGATGATGTAGAAAATGTATAGTGAAAGAACGACGCAGCATATTATCATAAACTGAGGTGCTTAAATGTTTACGAAAAATGAAATTCAGCAAGGTGTTACTTTATATACACGTAAATCAGAACAATTTAAAACGGTAAGTTTTTCACTAAAATGGAAAACGGCATTAACGGAAAAAGCAGCAGCGGAAAGATCTGTTTTAGCGAATATATTAGAGGATTCGAACGGAAAATACCGCACGCAAAATGAATTGCGTAAAAAACTAGATGATTTATATGGAACGGTTCTTTATATGGATGTCGCGAAGCGTGGGGAAAACCATCTGATGACGTTGAATGTAGATTGTGTAAACGATGAATATTTAAACGGTTCTAATGTATTGGCAGAAACGCTTGAACTGATTCATACAGTGATTTTCCAACCGAACTTAAAAGACGGACAATTTGATCCGTCGATTGTTCAGCGCGAAAAACGTTCTGTGACTGAAAGAATTCGTTCTCAGTACGACAATAAAACGAGTTATGCACAAAAAAGAATGCTTGAATCAATTCGTCCAAATAGTGCAGTGTCAACAAGTGCGGATGGTTCTCTTGAAGCTGTGCAAGCAGTGGATGGTGCAGCCTTACTTGAAGCGTATCGCTCCATGTTAGAAGAAGATCTAATTGATATTTATGTTGTTGGAGATATCGATGAATCGATGCTGGTGGAAAAACTAAAAGCATTATTGCCATTTGGCGCTCGCGAAAAGCGTAAACAATATGCTTTTAAAACAGATCAACATCACGAATCCGTTACGGAACAACGTGTAGAAGAACAACAGGAAATGAAACAAGGAAAATTGCATTTAGCTTTCCGTACGCCGGTTGGTTTTTATCATGAAGATTATATGAAAATGCAAGTGATGAACGGCATTTTTGGTGGCTTTGCACATAGTAAATTATTTATGAATGTACGTGAAAAAGAAAGTATGGCGTATTATGCATCTAGTTCATACGCTTCTCATTACGGGCTTCTTTATGTTATGGCTGGGATTGACGCGGAATTAGCGGATAAAGCCGTTTCATTAATTAAAGAACAGCTGAAGGCACTGCAAAACGGCGAGATTACTGATTTAGAAATGGAGCAAACTAAAGCTTTGCTTAATAACAGTATTACGAGCACATTCGATTCAGCGAGAGGTCAAATTGAAGTTTTTGACCAGTACAAAGAATTGGATGAACATTTTAATGCCGACATGTTGAAAAAAGGTTGGGCAGCCGTTACGAAAGAAGATATACAAAAAATGGCAACGACAATGCAATTGGAAATTGTTTATTTGTTATCAGGAAAGGAAACTGCAACTGATGAATAAAATACATTTTGAAAACTTACAGGAAACGCTATATACCGAGACATTAGACAATGGTCTCGATGTTTATATTTTACCGAAAAAAGGTTTTTCGAAAACATTTGTGACATTCACAACGAAGTACGGTTCAATTGACCGAACATTTATCCCAAATGGTAAAACAGAAGAAGTGACTGTGCCAGATGGAATTGCACATTTTTTAGAACATAAAATGTTCGAAAAAGAAGAAGGAGACGTATTTCAAAAGTTCAGCGTACTTGGTGGATCTGCCAATGCGTTTACGTCTTTTACAAGAACGGCTTATTTGTTTTCAGCGACTGATAAAGTATATGACAACACAGAAGTGCTCTTGGATTTTGTGCAAGAACCTTATTTCACGGAAGAAACTGTAGAAAAAGAAAAAGGCATTATCAATCAAGAAATTACAATGTATGATGATTTACCAGACTGGCGTTTATATTTCGGAGCCATTGAAAACTTATATCACCAACATCCAGTGAAGATTGACATTGCAGGTACAATTGAATCGATTGATAAAATTACAGCGGACCATTTATATGAATGTTATGAAACGTTTTATCACCCGTCAAATATGGTATTATTTATAGTAGGGGCTGTTCAACCAGAAGAAATGCTTGCGTTTATTAAAGAAAATCAAGCAAAGAAAACGTTTGGTGAACAAGCAGAAATTACACGTCTTTTTGAAGAAGAGCCAAATACAGCGGCGATTCCAGAACGTACACTTGAAATGGATGTTACAAAACCAAAGCTTAGTTTCGGTTTGAAATGTACAAATGTTCATTTGTCCGGGGAAGCGATGTTGAAACAAGAACTCGCTGCTGAATTATTATTGGATGTCTTATTCGGTCGTACATCTTCGTTTTATAAAGAAGCGTATGAAGATGGCTTAATCGATGAGTCATATGGCTATAGTTTTTCACAAGAATATGGTTTTGGCTTTGCGATGATTGTTTCGGATACAGAAGATCCAGATGCACTTGCTGCAAAAATTCGTCAAACGATTGAAGAAACGAAAACATCATGGTCCATTACGGGGGAAGAGCTTGAACGAATCGCTAAACGTAAAATTGGTCAGTTTATGCGTTCACTCAATTCAATCGAATTTATTGCGAACCAATTTACACGTTACCAATTCAATGAGATGGATCTATTCAATGTCGTACCGATGATTGAAAAACTAACAATTACTGATTTACAAGCGGCATTTGCGACGATTCAAGATGAAGCAGGGCAAACAACATTTAAGATTTTACCGAAAGCAAAAGAAGATGAAACAAACTGATTTTGCAGTCGTACTCGGCGCAACTGGTGACATCGGTCAAGCAATTTGTCGCCAGCTCGCCGCTAGTGGATGGTCTATCTATATTCATTATAATCGGCAAGAAGATGTAGCGCTAAAACTGAAACAAGAACTTCAGACAGACTTTCCGGCATTGACATTTATCATTCTACAAGCCGATTTTTTAGTAGATGAAGACGTGGAGAAAATCGCTCAAACGATTCCTTCAGTACGTGCGATTGTCGTTGCGAATGGACAGTCGATGACAAAATTATTGACAGACACAACGCCAGAAGATATGAATGCGTTATGGAAAGTACATATGCAAAATCCCGCGCGGCTCATTAGTGTATTGTCGAATCGACTTAGACAACAGGATGTTTCCTATATTGTGTTTATCGGTTCGATTTGGGGGAATACAGGTGCTGCAGGGGAAGTTATGTATTCGGCGGTCAAAGGTGCGCAACATGCTTTCGTCAAAGCTTATGCAAAGGAAGCATCTTATGGTGGGATTCGCGTGAATGCCATTGCACCGGGATGGATTGAAACGCGGATGAATGATGAATTTCCAGCGGATGAAAAAGCACTTGTGATGGAAGAAATTCCTCTTCTTTCAACAGGGACGCCTTTACAAGTTGCCGATCTTGTCGAATTTTTATTAAGTGGCAAAGCCGATTATATGACTGGCGAAATTTTAAAACTCAATGGTGGCTGGTATATTTAACGACGGTTCTTTTCTAATTCAAAAAAATCCGTTATGATGGAACTAATTGAAATATTGTACGTCCTATTTAAAACGGGAAGGGTGTATGAAAATGGGGAATTGGTATTTAGAATATGAAATCCAAGTTAACCGTCCGGGACTACTCGGAGATATTGCATCATTACTCGGCATGCTACGTGTCAATATTACGATGATTAATAGCGTAGACGGCGAACATCGCGATCAGGAATATGGTGGGATTCGTCGCGGTTTATTGTTAAAAACAGAGGATGATGCGCAAATCGCACGTTTCGAATTAATTGCTTCAACGATGGATATGATTCAAATAAAAAAAATCAGAACGCCAAAGTTAAGTGATATTTTAGCGGTGCGACATGGACGATATTTACTTAAAGATGCAGATAATCGAAAAACATTCCGATTTTTACGGAGTGAACTTGGAATTTTGGTGGATTTTATGGCTGAATTATTTAAAGAAGAAGGCCATAAACTTATTGGTGTTCGAGGAATGCCGCGCGTTGGAAAAACAGAATCTGTTGTTGCGGCAAGTGTTTGTGCCAATAAAAAATGGATATTCTTATCTTCCACAATGATTAAACAAACCATCCGTAAAACATTAGCGGGCGATGAGTTTTCTAAAGATAATATTTTTATTTTAGATGGAATTGTGTCAAGAAAAGATGCAGATGAAAGACATTTACAACTTGTGCGCGAAATGATGCATATTCCCGCAATTAAAGTGATTGAACATCCGGATATTTTTGTTCAACATTCGGAGTATACAATCGATGATTTTGATTATATTATTGAGCTAAGAACAGAACAGGACGAAGAGATTACATATGAAATGATGGAGAAAAACCACATGATGTCCAATCGGGGATCAATGGGGGGCTTCGACATCTTTAACCTTTGATAGGCAGGTGTTAGAGGTGACCGGATTAGGTGACCGTCTTAAAGAGGCGAGGAAAGCAAAAGGCTATACATTAGATGATTTACAAGAAATTACAAAGATCCAAAAGAGATATTTATCAAGTATTGAAAATGAAGAGTTTGGTACGATGCCGGGTTCATTTTATGTGCGCGCATTTATTAAACAATATGCAGAAGCAGTCGGTTTAGATGCAGATGAAATGCTCTCTTTATATAAAGGGAGTGCGGAAACTGCAGAAGTTGTTGAAGAGGAAGAACGTCAAAAGGTTGCGCCAACATTATCACGCAGTCGTTCACGTAGTACGGGACAACTTGCGGAAGTTATGCCGAAAATTATCGTGGCATTATTTATTATCGTCATCATTTTAGTTGTTGCATTTTTATGGAGACATAATGTTGGAAATAAAGGGGACGGACCAACTGCGCCAAATGATCAAATTCAAGTAGATCAAACGAAACCAAAAGAGCAACCACCAACATCGACAGATCCAGACGGAGAGAAAGACAATGAAGCAGCTGATCAAGACGATGAAACGGATGCAGACGACGAAGAAGATTCGAAAAAAGGCGACCAGAAACAAGTCCTTGAACATCTTGAAATTTCAGGTCAAAATTCTACGTATGCTTTAAAAGAAAGTGACAACTTTAAACTTGAAATCCGTACGAAAGGACCATCTTGGATTGGTGTCACAGACGAAAATCAACGAGAGTTAACGCCAGAAGCACGCACGATGGAAGCAGGGGAAACTGTAGAAATCGATGCAAAAGACGTTCAAAAAGTGCGTATTCGTGTTGGACGAACTGCGGAAACTGAGATTTATGTAAATGGTGAATTACTGGAGTATGCATCAGACGCAACTACGCAAAACATTTATATTGAATATGAACAACAATAAAAGATACTAAGGTATCAGATAAAACGGGGGCGTCCAGAAAGTCATTTTTTCGACATTTCCGGATAGCCCCTACAGTTGTTTTTAGTGTGGAAAGGAAAGGTGTTTCATTTGAACTTACCTAATAAAATTACATTGTCGCGCATTATTTTAATTCCTATTTTTATGATTTTTATGTTGGTCGATTTTAATTTTGGGAAAACGGTTTTCCTTGGCGCTGAAATGAATGTAGAACATTTAATTGGTGGTTGGATTTTTATTATCGCATCTTTAACCGATTGGCTTGACGGTTATATCGCTAGAAAAAATAATTTAGTGACGAATATGGGGAAATTTCTTGACCCGTTGGCAGATAAATTACTCGTATCCGCAGCTTTAATCATTTTAGTAGAACTTGGTGCGGCTCCTTCATGGATTGTGATTGTGATCATTAGCCGTGAATTTGCAGTGACAGGTCTTCGTTTAATTTTAGCGGGCGGAGGAGAAGTGGTTGCGGCGAATCAATTAGGGAAAATTAAAACAACGGCACAAATTCTTGCAATCATTTTCTTACTAATGAATGATTTATTTTTCGCTGCAATGGGCATTCCATTTGGCATGATTATGCTTTATATCGCACTAATTTTCACAGTTTGGTCAGGTGCGGATTACTTCTATAAAAATAGACGCGTATTGCTCGAATCCATGTAAAGGAAGTGTCTTGTTTGAGAGTTGAAATTATTGCAGTTGGATCAGAATTATTACTCGGTCAAATTACAAATACGAATGCAACTTTTATGTCTAAACATCTAGCCGAAATTGGTGCGGATGTTTATTATCATACAGTTGTCGGTGATAATCCAAAGCGTTTAAAAGAAGCGATTGAAGTCGCCGAAAAACGCGCAGATGTTTTAATTTTTTCTGGAGGTCTTGGCCCGACAAAAGATGATATGACGAAAGAGACGATTGCGGAACATATCGGTTTAACTTTAGAATTAAATAGCGAAGCACTTACTTATATTGAATCATTTTTCAAAAGAAGTAAGCGCGTCATGACAGAAAACAATAAAAAGCAAGCACTTGTCTTTAAAGGGAGTACAGTTTTAAATAATCGTACGGGAATGGCACCTGGAATGGCGGTTCAACAAAACGGTAAACATTATATCTTGTTACCTGGTCCGCCACATGAAATGGAGCCTATGTTTATCGATGAAGCGATTCCTTATTTATTGGCTGAAAACGGTACACAAGAAATCATTACTTCGCAAGTGCTGAAGTTTTATGGCATAGGCGAGGCGGAACTTGAGCATCGTATTCAACCTATCTTAGAACGACAAACGAATCCAACGATTGCACCTCTTGCAACAGCAGATGCTGTGACGCTTCGCATTACAGCAAAAGCGTCAACGATTGAGGCTGCAAAGGCGTTAATCGCACCTGTTGAAGCTGAAATTCGTGAAGTAGTCGGAGAGTTTATCTTCGGGGTTAATGATGATACATTGTCTTCAAAAGTGTTGGCTTTATTGCAAGCGAAAGGATATACAATCTCAGCAGCTGAAAGTTTAACAGCAGGGTTATTTATGGCTGAACTTGGAAGTGAGCCGGGCATTAGTGCCTCACTCGCGGGTGGTTTAGTCGTTTATAATGAACAAGCAAAAATGACACAATTAGGTGTAAGTCAACAGGTTTTAGAAGAATGTGGAATAGTGAGCGCCGAATGTGCCGCGGCACTTGCTGTAAAAGTGCAAGAGAGATTCGAAACTGATATCGGTGTGGGAATTACTGGCGCAGCTGGACCAACACCGCATGACGGGGAGCCCGCGGGAACAGTTTGGATTGGCATTGCTTTACCAAATCAAGTACCGATAACACATAAATTATTATTATCAGGTTCACGCAACGCGAACCGACAAAGATCAGCGAAATTTGCTTTATATTATTTAATTAAAGCATTAACGGAATCAGTCGCTAACTAAA
>CANSAF010000029.1 GCA_947644645.1 uncultured Sporosarcina sp.
ATGTTCTTTCGTATCAGTGGGGGATGAAGAAAACCCCCACTGATTGAAGTTTCACTTTATGTATATAGTTTAGCATAAAAGCGTTTGGAAATGATTTTGTGTGGATTCTTGGGTTTGTGAGGGAGGGTATTTGAGGGGGTGAGTCGTATAGTGATGGTGATTCGGGTTACGTTTACAACCTTTTTTAGATGACCTTTACTTTTATTCGTGAATAAATATGTTATAATTGACGTAGAATAAGAAAAGCTGAACGTCTGCGAAACGTTCAGCAAGTCACAGTCACATACCGCAAGAGAAGCGGTTGACCAGATTTTTAAAACAGGTGTTAAATAAAAGAAGTAACCCCCATCAGTATCCTCTGGTAAAGGAATGGGCGGTTACTTTTTTTATTGGTATATAAAACAATTAACGCAATAATAGCTGTTGCCATTGTTGCGAATGCCGTAAAAGCTTGAAAAAGCATATTCAATGTTTCATAAGTTACCATATTTAAACACCCCCTTTCTTATAAGGGAGTGTCGTCCGCCCAATTGCTTTATGTAACTGATTCTCTTATTTTACCACATAAAATGATAGGATGTGGACATAAAAAAATCTACGCGTTTTATTGGAAGTATGTGTTAAAATAAAAGAAATTTGATTTTATGGGGAGTGAATTTCTTGGATATGGATTCTGGATTTGCAGGAGAAGGATTGTTTTTTCTTGTCGCATTATTGCCGTTTTTAATTTATGTGGCATTGGTTGTTTTTCTGATTTATTTTGCAGTGAAAGTGATTAAGTTTATGAATCAAAAAACGAAGTTGGATCAAGAGAAAAATAGGCATTTGGCAGAATTGGTTAGAGTGATTGAGGATGAAAAGGTAAATAAGTTAAACGAGGAGAATCGATGAACGAAAAATACGGCGCTAATCAAAAGCTTATTCTAATTATATTGATGAGCTTTCTTTTAATGGCTTGTACTGTCGATCAATCACAGTTAGAAAAAGTAAAAGGGAATTCATTGACCTATAGCGAATATTTTAAGCATTATGATCGATTGGACGAAAGGGAAAATCTTCAATTTTATAAGCCAGTTAGTTTAGATCAAGTGATCCTGTCTGAGCTACCAAATGAAATGGAAAACATGTTTAAAGTCATCGATACAAAAGTTTTACCTTTCGAAGTAGATGAAGAAGAAGTTTATTTCATGACTTCTAAAAATAACGAAGGAACGGAAATCAATCAAGTGCAAGTGAGTTACCTAGGAAAAAATGAATATGACAGCGTAGATGATTTTTTCATTCTGTCAATTACAGAAGCTAACCAAAATCCTTTACTGGCATATGACATTGCAGATGAAGTCGATTCAACTGGGAATCAATTAACGAAGGAAAGTTTATCGGAAGACTTGCCGATTTATCATCAAAATCTCACAACAGATAGTGCTTTATTGTACAGATACTATGATTACGATGAAAAAAATAAAAAAGTAAGCACTGTAGGAACTGCCGCCAATGAATTATACGCTTATTATAATGGGTATATTTACCATGTAGGTTATTTAATTGGTGACGAAAAGAATGATGCAAATCTTGCAAATGAGATGCTTCAAATTTTTAAAGATTATATATTGGAACATTCATCTTAACTTTGAATGTATGAAATGAAAAAAGCTGCCCAATGAGTTTGGGTAGCTTTTTTAAAATTTCTTGTGGGGGAGGTTATTTGATGAAAATCAATTATCTTGTGGATAAACGTATCAAGCGTTAGTTTTCTATTTCAGCTGGTGATTGGTGGTTTTTTGGGTTGATAGAATTGTTTGTTATATCATGGTTTTTAATAAAAATATGTTATAGCGCGGATAACCCTGCTCCGAACGCGGATAAACTCCCTGTGAACGCGGATAACGGGGTGCTGAGCGCGGATAAACGTCTGTCAACCGCGGATAAACGCGTCCAGCGGATGTTTTCTTTTTCAGCTGGCGCTTGGTAGCTTTTTTGATTGATAGTATTGCTTGTTATATCATGGTTTTTGATAAAAATATGTTATAGCGCGGATAAACATGCTTCGAACGCGGATAAACTCCCTGTGAACGCGGATAAAGACCCCGTGAACGCGGATAACCACCTACCAATCGCGGATAAACTAAAACATGAACCCTCATCGCGACTAAAACTATTCAATCTTATGCTAAACTATGAGAAAAGTGAGTTTTTCGGGAGGGGATTTGATTATGAAAGGACAATATTTAACGTTCAACGAGTTTGGGCGTCCTGGAGAAGTATTGGAGGTTGAATCTAAAGAAATTCAGCAGCCAGAAGTGGATGAAGTGCTTGTCAGGATGATTGCTAGACCAATGAATCCATCTGATTTAATTCCAATTAGGGGGGCTTATCGACATAGAATCGCACTTCCAAATATACCAGGGTATGAGGGAGTAGGAATTGTGGAGGCGGTGGGATCTTCTGTCAGAGAAAGCTTGATTGGCAAACGTGTATTGCCTCTAAGGGGAGAAGGGACTTGGCAAGAGTTTGTCAAAACATCAATTGAGTATACGGTGGAAATTTCTGATTGTATTGATGATTTTACAGCTGCTCAAATGTACATCAATCCAATTACTGCTTGGGTCATTTGTACGGAAGAGTTAAAATTAAAAAAAGGTGATACTTTACTCGTCAATGCTTGTGGTTCTGCTATTGGGCGGATTTTTGCACAATATGCTCAAATTCTTGGTTTTCGACTCATTGCGATTACGAGAAATGACCAATATTCAAACGAACTACAAAGACTCGGCGCTTCCCATGTGATTAATACGTCGACTGCGCCATTACGCGAAACAATTATGGCATTAACTGATGGAAAGGGTGCAGATGCGGCGGTGGATTCGATTGGCGGTATGGCAGGAAATGACTTAGCCTTTTGTATTCGCCAAGATGGGATATTTTTATCTTTGGGATTGTTGTCAGGTGTTCAAGTGGATTGGGGAAAAATAAATGCCGAGGCAAAAGTACAAGCGAAGTTATTTCATTTAAGACATTGGAATAGCCGAGTGTCGGTGAAGCATTGGCAAAGCACATTTCAGCATTTGCTGATATTGGTCGAAAATAAAAAACTAAGCTTCATGAAACCTGATGTAACGTATCCATTATCAGAAATAAAGGCAGCAGTTCAAGCGGTTGAATCATTTACGGGGAATAATGGTAAGGTGTTTTTAATGGATTAATGGATTAATGGGGAAAAGGGAAGAGGTAGTGGTTTGAAGAGGTTGATAAACTTTTTAAATAAATTAAAAAAGATAAATGTCTTTGGTGATCAAAATCAGCTGTCTGATAAAGAGAAAGAATATATTGAACAGATGCCAACCCAAAATCCTTACGGGTTGATTGGTATGATTTTGGGTGGTATTGCATTTACATTCGGTCCAGAATATGGATGGATTCCAGTGATTACACTTCTTTTTTGTGTGATTACATTTTTTACTTTTGATAAGGAAAAAGAAGATAATCCCTGGACATTTTACTTAGGGATTGCACTTTCTATAATAGGTTTAGTGATGTTTATAATTGGAGAAACACATCAATTGATTCTTTAATTGTAGATAATAGGGGGAAATGATTTGAGACCGGAATTGAATAGGGAATTAAAAGGAAATGAATTTCGTGATTTTTATTGGTTAAAAGAAGAACTACAAAATTTTTGCAGAGCTAATGGTATCAGTGCATCAGGTCCGAAAAGTGAACTAACAGATAGAATTGCAATATTTCTTGAAACAGGAGAAATTCAAAAGCCGATGAGAAAAAGAAAGACGACACAAAAGAAAATAACTTTGGAAGAATTAAGCCTAGAGACAGTGATTACAGAAAATCATCGTTGTAGCCAAGTTGTTCGAGCGTTTTTTAAATCAATCATTCCAAAATTTCATTTCTCTACTTATATTCAAGATTATTTTAAAGAAAATGTAGGGAAAACTTATCAAGATGTTGTAGATGCATGGAATGCGGAAGAAGAATGGAAAAAGGATCCGTCTTACGAAAGAAAAATTGGTGCACAATTTGAGTATAATCAATTTATAAGAGATTATTTTGCAGACCCTAAAAATAAAAGGAAAAAGCGAGAAGATGCAATTGCTGCTTGGAATATTATTAAAGCTTTACCTGGTAGTAATCGGTATCAAGAATAATGGTGGATTAATCAGAATTGATAGACATTGAAAGGTGTGACAGTTAAAATAATATAGAAGGGAAAATCTAGGAGGGCGAAGCATATGTATCGTAAAGTAGATGATTTTTTAGTTGATTGGAAACAATCTGCGGATGGCACATTAAAAGTGATCCGTGAAATCACAGATGACAAGCTAGATTTTGCAATTGTTGAAGGACATAATTCACTTGGTTGGCTCGCATGGCATTTAGTAGGTGCTGCAGGAGCATTTAGCCAGTTTGCTGGTTTAAATGTTCAAGGGATTGAGCGTACAGATCCACAGCCCGCTTCAGTTGAAGAAATTGCGGCGACATATGAAAGAATTGCGAATGAAGTGACTGAAGAAGCGAAAAAGTTAACGGATGATTCATTAACAGAGGAAGTATCAAGTTTTGTTGGACCAACTGAGCGTGGGCGTTTACTGCGTGGATTAATCGATCATCAAAACCACCATCGCAGTCAAATGACAGTATTATTACGCCAAGCGGGACTAAAAGTTCCACCGGTAATGGGACCGACGAAAGAAATGCAATAAGTGGAAGGCAATCTAGAAAATTCAGTAGTGATTTTTTAGATTGCCTTTTTTGATAGATTAAGAAGTTTGTTGTTGATGGTGCGGATAAGGATGGTTTTTTATCCAACTTATTGCGGTGGTGATGTAGGAGAATATGTATGGCTGAATAAACTTTCAAATGGTGAAGTTCGAGGAATACTAATGGAGCAAATTCAACCTGTCATGTGGTAGTTGCTTGAAATTGAAGTTTCACTTTATTGTTTATTGGTATGACATAGTTAAAAGCAAAAAAAATAGAGGTTTTGCTAAAGGACTTTTGTGTTGAATAGTTCGAATATCGCGTCAAAATAATAACCTATATTCATTTAGTTGGAGGGAAATTATGAAAAATCAAAAACTACCATTGTTAATCATACTTATCGCTTTAGCTATCGGTGCCCTGGGTTACTTTCTGTTTATGAAGGTATTTATTCCGAATATGATGTGATGGTTATCAATGCGACAAGCCTAAGTGATTTTTATAGTCTAAGAACCTTTGTTGGAGGGGAGTATTTTGAGTCCAAGTAGTGTAATCCTTTTTACGATTCTAGTCGTGCCTATCATATTATTGCTTTTGATCGCGTTTTTTTGGAAAAGAGCACGGATTGTCTTGTTAATTTTTGCGATTGTTATCTCATCAGTTGAAACCTACTATGTGCTTTACAAACAAGACTCATCATTTCAAAAGTGGTATGAATATGAGGAAGCGGTGAATACCCACTTAAAGAAAACTTATCCTGAAGACAAATGGATCAGTAGACGTGCGACTGAAACTTTATTTCCTGCGACAGGTGTGGAAATAATATTCGTTGATGAAACCGAAGTCGCTTATTTGTATCTAGTCGAAGAGGGTGTTGTAAACTTCGTAGGTTATTCTTCAGAAGAAGGGAATAAAAGTCCGAAGAGAGAATAAATGATTCTTCAATCAGGCTCAGCTGCAGGATAAGTGCTATGGTTGAATCGAACAAGATTGATATAATTAGACTGCGTAAAAAAGGAGTGAATTGCACGAAGCAATGGAACCACACTGCTTTTAAAAAAGGCTTTGTTTTTCTCTTCCTATCCTGTTTTCTTTTAGCAGCTTGCACCGTAAAAAGTGAAGAAGCTACAGGAGAAATTGATATAAAAGGAAATGTTGTAGAGGTAGATGGCGCCCAAAATAGCATCTTGATTGAGGATAAACAAAAAGGTCTAATTTGGGTAAAGCTTCATGAAAATGGAGATATCAAAGATTATGAAGTAGGGCAGGAAGTTGCTGTTTGGGTAGGTAGTGAAGTAGATGATTCTTCGTCCGCTTCCGAAAAAACATTAAATATTGAAATCATCAACTCAAGATAATGATACTTTCATCCCGCAATCGGGCGTAGTTGCGAAGTAAGCGTTATGCCTGAATCAGGGTGTTTTGTTAAAAGGCGGCGCATTAAGAATCTAAGGTGATTTATTTGCAGGCAATTCAAATTATTTCCGCTGTAAATATTCAAAAATACCTTTAAGGTGCGAAGGAGGAGAATTGATGAATGCAATCGTTTTGATTTTAGGTATATTGTTCTTAGGTCTGATATTGATGGGCGTATATAATGTCGTAGTGCGGAAAAAGAAAGTAGAGAATATGTATACACCTTTTGATGATGCTACTAAGGGAATTAAGAATAAATAGGTTAGAAAAATTTGTTTGTTGTCAACAGACGCGATGATTGTATAAACAGATGATGATAATCGGGAGGAGACTTATATGAACAATAAATTTACACCCAAATCATTGATATTAGAGCCATTGAATATAAATCATGCATCGAGGTTATTTGAGGTATTAAAAGATCCGAAAATTTATATTTATATTCCTGAGGATCCACCTGCAAGTGAAGAAGCTCTTGCGAATAAATTTGCTGTTTTATCCAAAGGAGCACCTTCACATTTGGATGAAGTTTGGTTGAATTTTGCGGTATATGATAGCGAAATATCAAAATATATCGGAACCCTCCAAGCGACACTATTCATGAACGATAAAAAAGCATCCATTGCCTATATCCTAAATTCGAATTATTGGGGAAGGGGATATGCTACGCAAGCGATGTCGTTGATGATAAATAAATTAATAGGGAAATATGAAATCATTGAATTTGAAGCGTGTATAGATACTAGAAATATTAAGTCGATTGAATTAGTTAAACGATTAGGGTTTGAGTATACGGGCTTTGAGGAAAATGCTGACTTTTTTGGTGGGAAACCGAGTCATGAGTATATTTATACTGCAAAAATTGAAGTCTTTCAATAAACAGTACTTTCGACTAATTGGATCAGTTTATTCAATAATTAAAATGTTGAGGTGGAGTATGAACTTATATTTGAAACTTTTTATAGCTGTATTTTTTGTTTTAGCACTGACAGGCTGTTTTGGAGAAGACTATGATGTAGGGGTACCAACTGCCCATCTATACTTTGGTAGTGGTGATATACAATTAACAGAAGCGAATATCAGTTGGGAAACGCAAAGTGAGAATGTTCATGAAGCAATAGATGATGTTCATGAATTTGGACTAATTCAGGATGAAATAAAAGTCTCTGCAAATCAAGAAGCTACATTAGATTTTAAAGAAAATGAAAAAAATGGTGGAGATATTTGGACAGATCCAGAGATTACAGCTGTTCTAATTAGTGATGAGAAACAAATTGAAATTGATATGAATGACCTTAGAGAATTTAGATTCCCGTCTGAAAAAGGAAATTATGTGTTAGAGGTTATATTTAAAAGTAACGCAGGTAGCGCGCAATATGTAGGGAATATTTTGATTCAGTAATTTTTAAAAAAGGTTGCATTTCTTGAATAATAAATTATAACGAATGTTAAAGAAAAGAGCTATGTTGTTGAGGTTCTAGATATCATAGCAACAGTAATCTTTTTTAGTTGGGGGATTTGTGAACTGTTCGAATCTTCCAATTGCAAAAGTTAGATATATATTGAAAGCATAATATGAATTGATCTATCAACCTTACAGTCGACATAATTAGAGATACATGAAAAAACAAGACTTATGTAAAGTCTTGTTTGGCATCAATCAATCCCATATGTCAGGTCGTTCAATTCCCATTGTTCGCATATAATCTAATAATTGCCCTGTATGCACGCTTTCGTGATACGCGATTCTGAGTAGAAAATCGCCTAATGATCGGATATATCCTGTATAGCCTTTATCACTCAAATCTGAACGATCAATATTAATATTGGCTAGATCTTGTTTTGTCATTGATTTAATCAAGTTTAAAAAATCTTCTCGATAGGGTAGTGAAAATTCGAGTTGTTCTTCAATTGTTGTAAACTCTCTTTCAGAATAAGGATATGTGGGATTTTCTAGACTTCCGCGATTTTGAATCATTTGATAGTAGTTATATTCAGATGCCAAAACATGTCTAATCATTTCAGCACATGTAAGGGCTTCATGATCCGGTTTCCAATTTAAAAGGTTTTCGGGAATGGATTTCCAAATTTTAATACTTCTACGTCTTACTTCCTCGAAATTCAAAATAATTAATTCGATTTCATTCACTATTATCTCTCCTCTTTTCTTGTAATTTGATTATACGGACTACGCGGAAAAATGGCAATATCATGATATATTGCTAAGGTTTTTATGATTTCTGAATTAGGTGTAATCCTCATCTGTTCAGTTTTTGTATAAGTTTTAAAGTAATATAAGTTATTAGATTTGTGGTTATTGAACATAGTTTAAAGAGCTAGGTTACGTATAATAAGTATATTTGGAAAAGACGGAATTTTGTAATGAAAGATGCTGTTTTTATGATAAAATAAGGATATTATCATTTGGTAATTTTGTAACGCAATCGGATTATTATGATGTATTTAATATAGTAGGAGGGGAATGACCAGCGAAAGGGGAAAAGTGAATGGTTGGAAAAATAGTTAGATATTTTTGGAATGCGATTTCGGGGATCTTTGTTTTGTTGTTTTCGTTGTGGTTAAGTGGTCCAGGAATAGCGGAAACCGACACGCCAACTTACAGATGGTACTTTTTACTGTGGTTTGTAGTTTGGGTAATCGGTTTCTTATTACAGTTTAAGGAGCGATTTAAAGTTATAGGAGTCGTGATAACTCTCATTCCTTTCGTTTTTTATTTGGTAATATATTTACGGGCAGCATTTATGTAACCATACAAACAGGCACAATTCTGGTATACGGATCTGTGCCCTTTTAAACAATAAGATCATTTAACGAACTAAAAGACAGGGGTTCAATTACAACATAATTTAGGAAGAGCAGGGGAGAAAGTAACGTATAAGAAATGGGGTGTTAAAATGAATTTGTTATCTTGGATAACGATTGGTTTTATCGTAGTAGGATTTATTGCCCTTATTTCAATGAAAAAAAGCATGGAGGAAAGAGTGGCTTTAGCAATTGAAAACAAAGGCGGTATTGATGACAGGCAAGTATCACCTAAACCCGTTATATGGTGGATATGGGGAGCTGTTCTTTGGGGAATGATAAGTATCTTTTTAATCGTATGGTCTTTTTCTGTTTATACGTAAAATGAATTTTGTGGACGGAGTCATTTATTTTTAGGAAAGACTGTATTAAAGCACGCGGGTCAGATTGTGAAGATAACGAGAGTAAAGGATGATAAATCAATTGACTACGATTGGACTAATTCGGCATGGGGTTACTGAGTGGAATGATCTTGGAAAAGCGCAAGGAGTATCAGACATTCCATTAAATAAATTAGGTGAAAAGCAAGCTTACAGTATTGGAAGCAGACTGCTAAATGATGAAAAGTGGGATATGATTATTTCAAGTGACTTATCAAGGGCTGTTGAAACTGCACAGATAATTGGGAGTGTAATAAACATTTCAGTCAGTCATCATGATGAAAGAATCAGGGAGATAGATTGTGGAGAAATTGAAGGTACAACTGAACTAATACGGCAGGAAAGATGGGGGAGTAGTTGGCGTGAAATAGACTTAGGTATGGAAAGTTATGAAGAGGTCGGAAAAAGAGGCATAGAGTTTCTTGAAGAAATAGTTCGCTCCTACAACGGCAAGCGAATATTAATAGTAAGCCATGGGGCCTTAATTGGTTTAACTTTACAACGATTACTTCCAAACGTATTTCAATCGACAAACATTGATAATACCTCGCTGACGATTCTGCATCATAACAACGGTAATTGGGATTGTGCACTTTATAATTGCACAAAACATTTGGTAGGAGTATGACTTCTATTTCATGACTTCTTACTTCATTAAAGGCTGCAATTCTTTGTATCATACGTTTAGTTGATTGGAGTGAAGACGGTAACTCCGGGGATCTACGAAAGCCGTAAGGAAGAACGGATTTTGCGAGTAAAAACGTATCGTTAGGAGCATATTTTTACCTCTAGGGTTCGCCGCACGCTCTCCGAAACACGGGTGTCTAGAATGGAAATCATCAGTTTACACTGTTCAAAAATCGAGCGCGATTCTTAGTGAAGATTATTGGCGAAATAGCACGTCTGTAATGAGGTCCGTCTATATAGAGTCTATTTTTCAAATCTAAATATACAAAAATGCACATACTTCCAGACGTTTAATTGGATATGTGCATTTTTATATTTCGGGCTTACGATGGATTCTTCTGGATTATGAATATTGTTGATTTGTTAGATATTTTTTTAGTCAATCTCTGATTCAAAGTTACTCTTGGTTCTATAAATAATATCTTAGAATGGCTATCAACATTAAAAACTGAGATGTTATTTACCAATAAAATAATTAAGCCGGTGAACTGCACATTTTACATACAAGTTCATCGGTTTTGTTATTCTTTCGGTAGTTCGAGCGTTACGGCAAAGCCGGCATATCGACTATGCCCAATTATCATTATTCCATCATGAGATTCGATGATTTGTTTTACGATAAGCAAGCCTAAACCATGTCTTTGTTCAGTTGTGGCATCATCAATGATTAAATAATGAGTTGTCCTATTCAGCTTCTCGATGTATTCAGCAGTCGTTCCGATACCATCATCCTCCACTGTAATCGTACATTTGCTTTGTGTCGTATGAACCGAAACATAGATTGTGCACCCGTTCTCATTATGATTGATGCAATTTTGAATAAGATTACTAATTGCTCTTTTCACTAAGTCCTCGTCAGCTTGAATAATACAAGAACTTAATTTATCGTCAGTTTTCCATTTAATCGGATAGCTGTTTCCAATGTCATCATTAATAAAATCGACTACAACTTGCCGCACAAGTGCAACTATATTTACTTTTTTTTGATTTATCGGTTGCATATTGTATTCGAGCTTGGAAGCAAGGTTTAGGTTGTTAATCAAGTTACGCATTTTTTCGCTCTGACGAAGGATTACCAACGCTTTCCTCCGTTCTTCAGGAGTAAGATTTGAACTATCCTCAAGCTGTCCAGCATATCCCATTACCATTGAAAGTGGTGTTCGAATATCATGTGAGACACTTGCAATCCAATTTACTCTTGCTGTTTCTCTTTTTTCAAGTTCTCTTTCTTGAGACTTCAGAATTTGTGAAGCCTGATTAATATTCATAAATAATTCAGATAGGACTCCTTTTTCTGGTAATTCAACCTGTTTTCTTGCTGCCAAATTTCGTATGCTTTGGACAATAGGATTAATAGATTTTGTTAGCCTTCCTGTTGTCCATATATAGATAATAAAAATCAAAAAAACATTACAAAGTAGCACAACAAGAAATGTACGTGGAAGATCGACAATGAATTGGTAGTCCCAACTTGGTGATAAGTGTTTCCAATAGCTATTTTTAGGATAGCCAAGCACTAAAAGTCCATCCTCAGTGTCTCCTGTGTAAGTCGGATATCCTTCTATATAACCCGATGTGAGTGAAGATATATCAGATAGGGTGTATTTCTCAGGTATAGTATTGGGAAGATTATCCGTGTGCCATAGGATCGTTTTAGTATTGTCGCCTATCAAGACTGCCCAGATACTCTCATTTTTTAGATATGTTAGAGTGGCATTATCTAAGGCATATCCATTATCCGTTTTATATAGTGCATTTGCTGTCTCCTTCGCTATTGTGTATGGTGAGTCACTCGGCGACTGATTAATTGAGATGAAAAATAGGACAAAAAAGTTTAGAACAAGCAGTAAAAATATACTTAGAAACAAAATGCCGATAAATCGTCCTATCAACTTTGGTACACTGTTCATATCAGCTCTCCCTTGTAATTAGCTTGTATCCCAACCCTTTAACTGTAATAAGCGATATCGGCTGAGATGGGTTATCTTCAATCTTTTGCCGAATGCGACGGATGTGCCATCAATGAGTTTTCATATCCAAAGGGATTGTCACCCCAGGCTGCTTCACAGAGAGCATCTATTGTTACAATCCGTCCTGTATTACGATAAAGTGCTAAAAGTAATGCGTGTTCTTTTGCCGTCAATGCAATATATTCACCGTCTTTAAAAACTTCAGCACGTTCGAAATCTATTTCGCTGTCTGATAATCTGACAAGAGGATTATCGTCCTTATAACTTCTTCGTAGAATTGCTGTAAGGCGAAAAATCAATTCTTTAGGCAAGAAGGGTTTAACTATATAATCATCTGCCCCATGGCCAAGTCCCTTCAACTTATCCTCGTCCTCACCACGAGCCGTTAGAAACAAGATTGGATAGTCAGCTATGGTCTTCAGTTTTTCCATCAAAGAGAATCCATCACCGTCAGGAAGCATAACGTCGAGGATAGCAAGTTCTGGAGAATATTCCTCCGCTGTGGCTAATGCTTGCTTGACATTTTTTGCTGTACGTATATTTTTAAATCCTTCTTCTTTCAAAATAGAAACCACCATATCCAATAGTTGTGGCTCATCATCTACCAACAGGATCCGTTTTTGCTTCAAATAATTAAGTTTCATTTCTTCGACCTCCCTTACACTTTATATTGTAGCGTAGATTTATGTTGTTTTCCCATACATTAAAAAATGTAAGGAGGATGTAAGGTAGTGAGAATGTTATTGCAAGGTTGGTCATGCAAACTGAGAAGTATAGAAGAAAGGAGCAGAACTATGAATATCATTGAAACACATAACCTTACGAAAGCTTATTCTAATTTTACGGCTGTCTCTGATGTAAGTTTAAACATTCCTAAAGGCAAAGTATATGGATTTCTTGGTCCGAACGGGGCAGGTAAATCAACAACAATGAAAATGTTTTTAGGATTGACAAAACCGACAAGCGGGTCATTCGCGATAAACGGAAAGAAGTATCCCAACGACAGGATACAAATTTTGAAAGAAGTTGGATCATTTATCGAATCCCCTGCATTTTACGGAAATCTCAGTGGAGAAGAAAATCTGGATATTATTAGAAAGATTTTAGATCTACCCAAATCATCCGTTGATGAAGCCCTAGAGATTGTAGGACTGTCTCAATGGAAAGGTAGATTAGCAAAAAAGTACTCTCTCGGTATGAAACAGCGGTTAGGTCTTGCTAGTGCATTGATAGGCAGACCGCCCATCTTAATACTTGACGAACCGACAAACGGACTTGATCCGATAGGTGTTCATGAAATTAGAGCGCTGATTCGCTCTTTACCAGAAAAATTTGATTGTACTGTTATAGTATCTTCTCATTTGCTTTCCGAAATAGAACTAATGGCAGATAAAATCGGCATTCTTAATCACGGGAATCTTCTTTTCGAAGGTACGATTGAACAACTAAAGCAACATGTTGCTGCTACAGGTTATCCGACTGCTAATTTGGAAGACACCTTCCTTGCGTTGATTAATGAAGATAACACGCGGAGGGGTGAAGGGAGATGATCCTTTCTCAAGAGGTAAAAAAAGCGAAACGAACTGGCTTTATTCCAACTTTTTTAGTTGGCGGGTTGTTAGCGGCTATATTACCCGTTTTGAATACGGCAGTTCGTTCTGAAAATTATCTTGGTTTACCTGGTACACCTCTTCAAATACTTTTCGATGCAAATTGGTCAATGATGGCGTTGCTTAACATTTTACTAATAGTTGGGGGTGCTTGTCTGATGTATTATACAGAGTACGCAGACAATGCTATTCAAAAAATGAAATCTCTGCCAATAAAAGAAGGCATGATGTTCGTAGGAAAAGCTGTACTGTTGTCTACTATGTACGTAATCGTTCTAACTATTGAAACATTATCATTTATATTTAGTTCATATCATTGGTTTGGTTTGTACAACGGCTTTTGGCTAGAACTTGGTAAAAATTTTGGTTATGTTTTTTTGTTAGGATTGCCGAGCATTATGCTATCCCTACTTATCGCATCAGCCTTTAAAAATATGTGGATAGCCCTCGGAATTAATGTTATCGGTGTGTTTATGGCTATGATGATTTACAACATGAGTTTTATTTTATCATTGTTTCCATTTGCGATGCCTTTTCGGATTTTTGGAGGAACAGACCCCAATCGAGTTTTACAATTTATTGGTGCGGCTTTCATTGGCATTATTGTTATTGGAATTTTAGAGTTTATATTCCTAAAAGTTAGGAGGTCATTCGAATGAGTTTTATATCGCTTATCGACATTGAATTTAAGAAGATTAAACGCTCAAAAATTTGGCTTATATTGCTTATTGCGATGATTATTCTTTGGCTACCTTCTATTTTGAACGTTGATTTGAATTTTAAAATGCAAGTGGGAATTTCCCCGGAAAACAATTTTTTGATACAAGGCTTATTGGGAATGGGGTGGTTTATATACCCTGCCAGTATGGTTGTCGGAACATTACTTTTAAACCAAACTGAACGTAGTAACAATGGTATTTTAAAAATGCTCGCACTACCAGTAAGTACAGCGAAATTAAGTATTGCAAAATTTGTTGTGCTTTTAACACTTGCTGCAAGTCAGATAGTGATGGCAGTTGTAATATACTACGCTAGTGCGATCCTTGTTTCTCGAATAGAGGACTATAATTTCATGCTTTCACCCCTATTTGTTTTGAAGGAAGTAGGTCTGGTGTATCTTTCATCCATCCCGATGCTTGCTGTTTTCTGGATGCTTTCAGTATCTATACAAATTCCGATTTTCGCTATCGGCATAGGGCTGGCATCAATTGTACCTTCAGTTTTAATGATTAACACAAAAATTTGGTTTTTATACCCGATGTGTTATCCCTTCTTTGTAGTTACTTCGGAGTATGGAAAACTTGCTACAAATCTTACGACTCAAGAAGTAACCCTAATACCATGGCTTCCGATTGCTTTGACAATTACAATTCTTTGTTTAGTGATTTCCTGTATTCGTTTTGGAAAAGCAGAAAGGGGATAATCTTATGAAAGAGAATATATTAACCGCAATCAGTACGACTATGATTTTTATCCCGTGGACAATTCTACCACTTAGAACGAACGCTTGGGCACTAGAGTCACCAACAGCAGAAATTATGATATTCAGTTATGCGATATTTATGATTTTTAGTGGGATTTTAACAATTGCTTTTTATTTCAAGGTAAAGGTACAGAGTAATCTTATGAAATTATGTCTTGTGATTAATAGTTTATATGCCATTTTTGGAACAATGGCAGTACTACAAATTATTCAAAGGGCATTATAGTGAAGAAATAATATAATGAATTTCCATAAATGAGTATAATTTTAAGTATTTATAAGTCAGATTCCTTGTTAAAAATAAAGGAATTTGGCTTTTTCTCTGCTAAAGTTCTGAACGTTATATTGAACTGAATCTGCTGTAATCCTCATCTGCTTAGATTTTACATTGATTTTAACGAGCTAGATTATGCCATATTAAAGATATTCGGAAAAGATTGAATGTTATAACGAATGATGCTGTTTTTATGATAAAATAAGGATATTAATCATTTGGTAATTTTTCAACAATAGGGACAGATTATTAGAAAAATCTTGAAACTTTTTATTGCATTAAACGTATTACTGTTGAAGAGATTTATTTTATGGTGGTGTTTATTTTGAAAAGAATTTCTTTTTTGATAATCGCTTTGTCTTTGATAATCTCATTAACGGGATGCGGTTCCAGTGTTCAAGGTAGCATAAAGGATTATAAAGATGTTGATGTGGCGGCTATCGTTGTGGATCAAGAAATTACGATAGGTGAATTGCGGTTTTTATTTGAAGACGAAGAAATTCTAAAGAATATAGAAGAAATTGTAAGGCTTGAATTGGTACTTCAGGAAGCCAAAAGAATGAACCTTGATATATCTGAAGATAGAGATTCGCAGAAAGAGGCGATGCTATCACTTCCTCTTAGCAGTGAAGGGGATCCAATATGGGCGTCTATGCGCTTATTTGTTGAATCTCAAGCTGAAAAGTTGGATATGAAAACAGAAGAATATTACAAAGAGTATGTGGAAATTCGGAGCGAGCAGATTGCCTATATAAATGCCTACACACGAGAAATGATTGGCATTCCAGATGCGGATAACGAAGATGATTTGAATGAATATAATGATAAGGTAAACGATTTTTTGAATGAATTAATGAAAGAACATGAAAAGGAAATTGAAATATTAATTCAGTGAATTTCCTCTCTTATAAAGTTAAAGCAGGCAACTGTAGCATAAGGTTTTCTCAGAAAATGGTTCAATGAGTTGAATAAGGAGATAATATTATGTAGTCAAAAATAGGTGGGAAAATTGTTTGAGTTTTATTCAATTGATCAGTGGAAGTGGTGAGTATAATGAAGAGATTTACGTGGATTTCGATAGTCTTAATCGTTTTTCTAATATCAGCTTGTTCTGGAAAAGAAGTTGAATATTTCCCATCGGAAAAAGAGGCTTTGGATAGTTTTATTGAGAAAGAAGAAGTTAAAGGAAATATTGATTTGATTTTAACGACAAAAGATGAAAGTCTTTTAGCAATACAAATAAGAGAGGATGTGTTTTTTGCTGGCGAACTTATTGAGGACAAGGATGGCAATTACTATGTGAGAAGGATATCGGACGATGTTAGTGTAGGCATAGGTGCTAGCTGGGAATTAAATACCGAGAAGAAAAATAAATACACGATTTATTTTGAAAATGACGAGAAAGACGCCAACTTTTTACCGTTTTCGAACGGCGAATATAGTATCGCACTTTCAGAGGGGCATACAATTACTAAAGATACTTTGGAATTCACAAATGCTATAAAAGATGTTGAAGTGATTAAGGGAGAATGATTATAAGTTATGATTGAAATAATTGGGGATAAAATTATATTAAGAGAAGCTACAAAAGAAGACATCGATGAACTTTACTACTGGAAATATGAAGAAAAGGAACAAGCGGCAAAAAAATGGAATGGACCATATATTCCCGAGCCAATGCAAACAAAAGAACAATACAGGGAACTTTGGCTGCAAAATAATGAGATATTTCACAATGTGCCAAACTCTTTAATCATAGATGTAAAAGGAAGATTGATTGGATTAGTTAGTTCCTATTGGGTTGATAAAAATACTAACTGGCTTGAAACAGGTATTGTTATTTACGATAAAGACTTTTGGAACGGTGGTTATGGATCAGAGGCGTATAAGTTATGGATTCATTTTCTCTTTGAGTCCACAGGCATCCATAGATTAGGAATGTCTACTTGGTCTGGAAATATAAGAATGATGAAAGCTGCTGAAAAGATTGGAATGCAGGAAGAAGCCCGGATAAGAAATGCAAGAATAGTAGATGGCGAATATTTTGATGCTATCAAAATGGGCATACTGCGAGAGGAATGGGACCAAAGAAAGAAATGTAATGAGCGTGAGGAGGTTCAGAAAATTTAGCAGTAGGTTTGTTTAGATTGCCTTTTCTGGTGGATTAAGAAGTTTGTAGTTGATGGTGTCGACCAGGATGGTTTGTTCGGTAAATACACCTAGGTTTTGTGGAAGATTTTTGGCAAAACTATTAAAGGAGCTGGAGGAATTTGAAGCGAATATTATTACTGGTATTAATAGTTTCTGGTATTCTGATTGGTTGCAGTGCAGGTGAAGAAACAATTTCAGAAATTAATTTAAAAAACGCGAATGATAATGTGAAAAGTTTTGTTGAAAGTATAGAAGACGTTGGAAAAGATACAGAAACTGGTATTTATATGTTCAATGATTCTAAAAAGCAACACTATTTGTATCTTAATCAAGATATCCTGGATAGCGGAAGGGATTTTGGAGATGCAGATATCAACACGGATGAAAATTCGCTTAATATTTACCTGAATGATAGCTCGGTTTCAGAGGAAGAAGTAGCCACATACAAGTTATACAAAATCAAAATCCAAGATGACTATGAGTACTTGAAAGTTTTTAAAAATGGCGAGGAAACACATTTTGCAGGCATTGGAATTTAATGAATTGATTTTTGTAATCAAATATAGCAACTAAAAACGTATGGTTAATGAAAGCTGTTAAGATACTCGAGCGATTATCACGATAATATAATTTTTACTGTGCAGTGAAAATAAATTTACTAGGAGACATTTACCTTCATCTATTTATAATAAAAAAATTTATCCACCGATTGCTGCCAATGGCATAGTAATATGTCACTGTCGGCACTCTTATCAGAAATATAAGGGGACGAAATCATGAGATTTAATGCTTTAATTCCAGAGTTGTCTGTAACAGATATTGAGAAGTCTAAATGGTTTTATATAGAATTGCTTGGCTTCAAATTAGAATATGAACGCGTAGGCGATAAATTTGCATTTGTTTCGTTAGAAGAAAGAGTGCAAATCATGTTAGAGGAAATCAATGGTCATTGGAATACTGGGGATCTAACACACCCATTTGGCAGGGGAATCAATTTTCAAATAGACATTCAAGATATACAGCCTGTTATTGATCGTTTGAAAAAACATAACATTCAGCTTTTCAGAGAGCCTAAGGTTAGCGAATATAAAAGTAATGACACGACATTTATCCAAAAAGAATTTCTTGTTCAAGACCCTGACGGATATTTACTTCGATTTTCGCAAGAAATTGAGAATTAGTCTAATTTTTTCTAGAAACATAGTTTGAATTACAGATATTTGAAAGGATTAATTACATGATACAAATACTTAGTGCAAATCAAAATCACGTTCGAGGTATTGTAAAAGTTTGCTCAGATGGTTATCAAGCAACATAGTTGAAAGAAGGTAAAAAAATGCACGATTTTCAAACAGCATTAAATTATATAAATGAGAAATTATACGAGCCAAGCGCTTTGTCGGTAAAGGCGGTTCGTGAGGAAAAACAAAATGCTAAGTATGGTGCGGGTGTATTCGAATTATCTTCGAAAAGCGTACGTTTCAGAGTTGCAAAGATAACGCCTACCAAAGAAGGTCAATTTGTTACTTTTTGGGAAAAAGATGAAAATAATAAAAATCAACCTTACACTTTCGAGGAAGCTCCTGATTTATTGGTGATCACTACATTTAAAAATGAAAATGAGTTTGGTCAATTTGTTTTTCCAAAAGAAATTCTTTTGCAACAGAAGATTCTCAAGGCTGAATCAAGTAAAGGCAAAATGGCAATAAGAGTCTATCCTAGTTGGGATTATCCGAGTAATAAACAAGCAATCAATACTCAGAAATGGCAATTGCCTTATTTTATGGATTTACGTGCTACAAATCAATTACCTTTAGAGAAAATATTAAAATTGTATGCTTCGTAATGATATAGGGAAATGCATAGTTTAATCGATTATCAAAATCACAATCGCAGGCCATTGATTTTATTATTGCGTCGAGTGTGGTTAGAATTTCTGCTAGTAATTTGACCGATGCAAGAAATGTAGTGAGGGGCGGTTTGGAAAATTTAGCAGTGATTTTTAGATTGTCTTTTTTGAAAGCTCCCTAATTAATAAACATTGAAGCACAATTACTAATCGCAGGAATTATGGATATCTCCTCTAATGCCTATGAGATTGATTATCAACACTACGAAAGTTTACAAAGAATTCATCGCATTCTCTTTCATGAGCTATACTATTGGGCAGGAGAATTTCGTACGGTTAATATTTACAAACCTGAACGTGTTTTAAATGGATTATCCATTAGTTATAGCGATAAAGAAAGAATTCCATTTGATTTGAAGGGCGTTTTTAGATGGGCCAATGCTAGAACATGGCATTATTCGAACCCCAATCTCGCTGCGGATTTTGCAATGTTTATGACTAAGCTTTGGCGAATTCATCCATATAGAGAAGGCAATACACGAACTGTTTCAGTTTTTATGAAACTTTTTGCTGACGCTAATAAATTAGATTTTAACGCTCAAATACTTTCGAAGCATACAAGTTATTTACGGAATGCTTTAGTTTTAGCCGCAGTTGATGAAGCTTCGGAACCCCAATATTTAATCACAATGATTTCAGATGCGCTAAATTTAAAGGATATTGCTGGTGTTGTAGAAAGTGATGAGAAGTCGAATAACTATCAAATCATTGAGCAGTATGATGTTTCTGAGTATAAGGAAAAGCCTTTTAAAACAGATTTCGATTTGAAGTAATTGCTAATTTTATTAAAGGAATCGATATTTTAAAAGCGATTGCGTCTTTACCGCAATCGGGCCAGTTTGTTGAGTAAAATGATTAATGAGTAGAATTGGATTCATGTTAAAAATATTAGAAAGCAGGATGTTGCTATGAAAGAGAAATTGAAAAAAAGGCTTGAATTTTTATATAAAGGTGAAAGATTTGCAATAATTATGTTCATCGCTCCTGCATTCTTAATTCCTTACGTATATCCTAATTTACAGCTATATTCACTGCTTTCTTTTTGGGTCTCGTTTTTCTTATTGGAGTTTATACTCATTCAGGGGACGTATTATTGGCATTCCAAGTGGAAGCGTCTAACCACTGAGAAGAAGTCAATAACCCCTATAAGGACTGTTAAACACTTGGAGAAACTAAAACCAGTAAATATAAGTATCATAATTTTTTCTGTTATTATATTTTTTATCGATGTATATATTCATTATCCGTTTTTACCGATTGGGGGATTATTACTTAGCGGCTTTATATTAATCTTTGCCTTCCTAGAGTTTATTAATTACTTCTACGTTCAATTGTCATATGATAATAGGTCTGATCTTAGGCATTTAATAAAAACCAAAAAATTGAAACGTTCTTGTTTAAGCCAAGATTTTAAGCGTATTACATAGTTGACTCTGTTCCGCAAACGGGCGCGATTGTATCAGAAACAACAATCAAATATAATAACAAAAAAATGTATGGCTAACGCTGTGCGTTTTTTTACTTTTTACAAAAGAGGCATTGTGGAGCCAAATTTTAATTACAAAAATAAAGAGAAAAATCGTTAAGACATTGATAAATTTTTGCAAACAAGAAATCAAATAATCTTCATCAGATGAATCGTCAATAATCTTCCCAAAACAAACGGATAATCCTGTAAAGTAGTAAGTAACAGATTAAAAAGAGGGGGCGTAAAATTGAAGTTTTTTCATACGGCCGATTGGCATTTAGGGAAGCTTGTGCAAGGTGTTTATATGACGGAAGATCAGGCATATGTTTTGGAGCAATTTATTGAAGCGATTGATCTAGAAAAGCCTGATGCTATTATTATTGCGGGGGATTTATATGATCGTGCAGTGCCGCCAACGGATGCGGTTGCGCTTTTTGATAAAGTGTTAAAAAGAATTGTGGTCGATTTAGATGTGCCCGTTCTTGCGATTGCAGGAAATCATGACAGTCCTGGAAGACTGGAATTTGGCAGTCAATTTATGAGAGAAAATGGATTTTATATTGCGGGGCAAATGACGAAAGAGATGGAACCAGTCGTCCTAGAAGATGAGTTTGGAGAAGTCCATGTTCATTTAGTTCCGTTTACAGATCCTTCTATTATTAAAAATGTATTTGAAGATGAATCGATATCTAATCACCATGAAGCAATGGCAAAAGTTACGGAAGTTATTGGTGAAAAAATGGACGCATCAGCGAGACATATTTTCGTTGGGCATGCTTTTGTTACGCCGCACGGGGAAAGTGAAGATAATACGAGTGATTCAGAACGTCCAATTGCGATTGGCGGAGCAGAGTATGTAGCAGCACATTTATTTGAACCATTTCATTATACTGCGCTTGGGCATTTACACCGCGCCCATTATGTCAAAGACGAAAAAATCCGTTATGCGGGTTCGCCGTTAAAATATTCAATCTCAGAAGAACAACATGAAAAAGGCTTTTATATTGTCACAATGGACGGCGAAGGGCAAACAGAAATTGAAAAGCGACTGTTAAAGCCAAGAAGAGATATGCGCACTGTTCAAGGAACGATTGAAGAAATAAATGCGCATGATTCAAGCGATGACTATGTATTTGTAAAATTATTAGATAAAACGCCCGTGATGCATCCGATGGAAAAAGTACGTGCAATTTATCCGAATGCGATGCATGTTGAACGTCAAACTTTCTTTGCGGAATCGAAAAAAGAAACAATAGAGGCGAAAAGTCAATTAACGGATATGGAGCTTTTCGAATCTTTTTACGCTGAAATGAAAGGCGAGCAAGCCGACGCAGAAACGAAAGAACTCTTCGAAAAGGTGTTGCATGAAGTGATGGCTGAGGAGGAAACACGATGAGACCGATTACGTTAAAAATGACTGCTTTTGGACCTTATAAAGGAACGGAGACAGTCGATTTTCGTGAATTAAAAGACAATCTTCTATTCGTCATTTCAGGTGCAACAGGATCTGGAAAAACGACGATTTTTGATGGCATTTGTTTTGCGCTTTATGGACAAGCGAGTGGGGAAGACCGGGCGGATATTCGAGCGCTACGCAGCCATTTCGCAGATGATGATGTGCAAACTGCTGTTGAATTAACATTTGACATTAAAGGCCGCGTTTATCGAATTTGGCGTCAAATTCCTTATACAAAAAAAGGGAATAAAAGTGAAACACCAGCCCGCAGCACTTTTTACGAATTAATCGAAGACAGGGAAGTACCTGTTGTGGATCGTCAAATCGTTACAGAAATTAACGAGAAAGTAGAAGCATTACTTGGATTTACACAGGAACAATTTAGTCAAATTGTTATGTTGCCACAGGGAGAATTTCGTAAGTTTTTAACATCTGATACTGAAAATAAAGAATTAATTATGCGTAAAATTTTCAAAACAGATCAATACCGAACGATTGTTACGAAATTAAAACAACAAAGAGATGAAGCTGGGACTGAGTTGAATTATGAAAGTCAACATGTGCAATCTGTCATTAAACAAATTCCAACGATTTTACCCACTAGAGAATCTAAGCTTTTCACAATTCTAGCGAATGAACATTATAATACATCGCAAGTCATTGAAGGTTTAGAAGAAGAGCGTTTATTTTACGATGAGAAAATAAAACAAGACGAATCTTTATATGAAGCATCTTATAAAAAACATGCAAAAACATTGGAACATTATCATACAGCGAAAAATTTAAACGAACGTTTTACAGAATTGGCACAAAAACAACAAATTTACAAAGGATTAACAGAACAAATTCCATATTTAGAACAACAATCCAAACGACTCGAACGTGCTGAAAATGCGGTAACAATCGAACAGATTGAACAGCAGTATGAAGAATTAGAAAAAGAATTAATGAAGAAAGAACAAGAGGTTAAAACGGCGAAGAATAATCTTCAAATAGCTACTGAACAATTGGAAAAAGTGCAAGCTGCGTATCAAGCGGAAGAAGCTAAACAACCTGAACTAGAACAAGTAAAAGAGCAATTGATTCGCTTGCAAGATGCTTTGCCGAAAGTGAAAGATTTAGCAACTAAACAGGAAGAACGTACGCAGCTGACGACAAAGCTTGAGACAAATGAAGCACAACTTAAAAACTTAGCGACACAACATCTCGGGGAAACTGCTGAAAAGAAGAAAATGGCGAAGTTGGTGGAAGCAGGCGAACAAGCCATTTTATCATTAGATGAAAAAGTTGACTTGTTGCGTATAATCACTGAGAAATGTAAAGTGATTGATGATTATTTAGCGAATCAAAAACGAGTTGAACAATTTAAAATCACAAAAGATGAACAAGCTGAGCATTATCAAAAAGCACAAGCCGCTTATGATCAATTGTCAAATGAGTGGTTACAAGGTGAAGCGTCTATTTTAGCAGCGGAACTGCATGACGGTGAAGCTTGCCCAGTTTGTGGAAGTGCAGAACATCCAAATAAAGCGCATGAAGGCAATGCAAAAGTTTCTAAAGAACGATTGGATCAAGAGAAATCAGTTGTAGCGAAAGTTGAAAGTGAGTACCGCATGGCAGTTGCCCATTTTGAAAGTGCAACAACGGAGTTAACGGAGAAAGCGACCCTCGCAGAAAATGAGAAAATCGATGTTTTATCGATTGAACGTGAAAAAGAAATCGCGATGGAAGAAAAAGAAAATGTTGAACAAACTGTAGCAGAACTCAGAAGCATTCGTACACAGCTCGTACAAGATAAAAAAATATTGGCGGAACAAACTGAAAAAGTTGATGTTTTAACTGAACAAACACAAGCGCTTGAAAAAAATGTGTTCGAAATGAAAGCAAATTTACAGACGATATCAGCATTAATCGAACAAACGACAGCAACGCTACCAAAAGAGCTGATTGAACTTCCAGGATTAGAACGAAAAATTGCGCAGCTTCAAGAACAAAGAGTGACGATGGAAAATGCTTGGAAAATGATACAAAAACAATATGAAACGACTAAAGAGCTGATCACGACATCATCTTCAAATGAAAAGCATGCGATGCGTTCGTTTGAGGATGTTCAGCAGAAAAAAATGCAAGCGGAAACTCGTTTTAATGAAGCTTTAGAAAAATCTACATTCGAGACGAAAGAAGCTTATCAAGAAGCGAAAATGGATGAGCGCGAAAGAAAGGCATTGCGTGCAGAAATCGATGACTTTAAACAACGATTTTATGCAATTCGTCATGATGTTAAACTATTAAGCGAGCAGCTTGAAGGTAAAGAAAAAGTTGATTTAGCGCAAATTGAAACGGCGTTAATCGATTTGAAAGCTGCATATGAACAAGCTTTTCAGTCATTGAACGCTTCAAGAAATATTGCCCAATCAATTGAAAAGATTACACATCAATTGGCAAATACGGTTGATAAAATTGAGCAGTTAGAAAAGAAATTCGGTAAAATTGAAGACTTATACAATATGATTCGTGGGCAAAATCATTTGAAAATTTCATTTGAACGTTATATTCAAATTGAGTATTTAGAGCAAATGATTCAATCCGCAAATGAAAGGCTACGTCAAATTTCTAACGGTCAATTTGAATTAATGCGCAGTGATCGTCAAGAAGTGCGCGGTCGTCAAAGTGGATTAGGCTTGGATGTCTATGATGCGTATACGGGACAAACGCGTGATGTAAAAACATTATCGGGCGGAGAGAAGTTTAATGCATCGCTTTGTTTAGCGCTTGGGATGGCGGATATTATTCAAAGTTTCCAAGGAGCGGTGTCGATTGATACGATGTTTATCGATGAAGGGTTCGGGACTTTGGATGAAGAGTCACTTGCAAAAGCGATTGATACACTCATCGATTTACAAAAAGCAGGTCGAATGATTGGGGTTATTTCACATGTGGAAGAGCTAAAAGCAGCACTCCCAGCCATTTTAGAAGTGAAAAAGGCAAAAGAAGGTTACAGTGAAACAGCATTCGTGTTGAAGTAGGAGGCTGGTAAGAAAAGTCGAAGGGCAGACTTTTCTTGCCGCCTTGTTTTTTGGTTATTTTCGATACTATATTCTATGGTAAATATTATACAAAACTAATTTAATTATCTGTCATATATTGCATTTTATTGGTTAAAGTTGTAAGATGAAATCAGTGATATATCGCATATCAGTTTTATGGATCTTAGGGGGAACTGGATCATGGATAAAAAATTATCGTTTACATCCCATGTCGTGATTGGCGTTATGCTATTTGCTTTGTTTTTCGGGGCAGGAAATTTAATATTTCCCGCGGAGCTTGGTCAATATGCAGGGTCTAATGTCTGGTTAGCGATATTTGGATTTTTATTAACAGGCGTTGGCTTACCATTTCTAGGAATTCTAGCAATTGCTTATTCGGGCAGTAGTAGTTTGCAAGCGCTTGCCGGTCGCATTCATCCGATTTATGGTGTTGTTTTTACGTCTTTATTATATTTAACAATTGGTCCTTTTTTCGCGGCACCACGTACAGGTGCAGTGGCGTTTGATATTGCGATTACTCCTTTTATCGGCGAAAGTAATCCGCAAGTTGCGTCAATTATTTTTACGCTGATCTTTTTCGGTGTTGTCCTTTGGTTGTCATTGAATCCGGCAAAAATCGTTGATCGTATTGGAAAGATTTTATCGCCAGTTATTCTCGTTTTATTAATTATTTTATTGATTTTTGTCATAGTTAAGCCGATGGGAACAATTGGTCAACCAGAGCCAATATATATGACAGGTGCTTTGTTGACAGGGTTTGTAGAAGGATATAATACGATGGATGCGCTAGGTGCGCTCGTTTACGGGATCATCATTATTAATGTGATTCGTGCAATGGGTGTGACGACGCGTAGAGGAATTTTGTTAGCGACGATTAAAACAGGATTCGTCGCAACCTTCTTTTTAACGATTATTTATACAGGGATTGCTTATTTAGGTGTTACAAGTGTTCAAAAAATTGGTTTACTCGAAACAGGTGGAGCCGTTTTAAGTGAGGTTTCAATCCATTATTTTGGCTCGGCGGGAATTTTACTACTTGGTATTGTCATGA
This sequence comes from uncultured Sporosarcina sp., assembly GCA_947644645.1. Classification (GTDB taxonomy): domain Bacteria; phylum Bacillota; class Bacilli; order Bacillales_A; family Planococcaceae; genus Sporosarcina. Next base: position 26,439 of record CANSAF010000029.1, read on the forward strand.
TTTTTGCTTGTTTAACGACAGCAATTGGACTCATGACGGCTTGTGGAGAGTATTTTCATACTTTAATGCCAAAAGTAAGTTATAAAATATTTGTCACGATTTTCACAACGATTTGTTTTATCGTAGCGAATTTCGGTTTGGCGAATATTATTTCGTATTCAATTCCGTTATTAATGTTTATTTATCCATTAGCGATTGTGTTAATGCTGTTAACTTTTACTTCGTCATTATTTCGGCATGCACGTTTTGTTTATGTGTCAGCGACAGTTGTCACATTTATGATTAGTTCAATTGATGGTTTAAAAACATTTTGCGAATTAATGGAAAGAGAATATTATGAATGGCTTGCACCGATTATTAAATTTTACGGGGGAATTTTACCATTCTATAACGATGGACTCGGATGGCTATTCCCGGTTTTAATCACAGTTTTAGTTACAGGGATAATCGTGCGCAAAAAAAAAGTGGTTCCAGTACAGGCGTCTTTATAAAGTCAGTAAAAGAGGGATATTCAGTGATTTGTTAGATTCACTGAATATTCCTCTTTTTCTATATCAAAAAACTATATGTTTTAAAATTTACGCTACAAAACATTGAAAATACGGAATCTTCAGCATTTAATTCAAAGAAAATCATTATACAGAAATGATTAAATTGTCTGTAATATATTGCATTTTGTCCTTCGAGGGTGTATGATGAATTCAGTGATATATTGCATATAATTTTTACGCATTTTAGGAGGAACGTTTTATGGATAAAAAATTACCATTTTCATCTTATTTAGTGATTGGTGTTATGTTATTTGCATTATTTTTCGGCGCAGGGAACTTAATTTTCCCAGCAGAATTAGGTCAAAATGCCGGATCGAATGTCTGGCTTGCGATATTAGGATTTCTGTTAACTGGCGTAGGCTTACCACTTTTAGGAATTTTAGCGATGGGTTATTCGGGAAGTCGTAACTTACAAGAATTAGCGAGCCGTATTCATCCGGTATATGCGGTCATCTTTACGTCTTTACTTTATTTAACAATTGGACCATTTTTTGCGGCACCTCGTACAGGGGCAGTTGCTTTCGATATTGCAATTACACCGTTTATCGGTGAAAGTAATGTACAAATTGCATCACTCATTTTTACATTCATCTTTTTCGGGATTACACTTTGGCTTTCATTAAATCCAACGAAAATTGTAGATCGTGTTGGAAAGATTTTATCGCCAGGAATTATTATTCTATTACTATTTTTATTGGCAGTCGTTGTTTTGAATCCGATGAGTGCAATTGAATCTCCCCAAGCAGCTTATGGGACAGGCGCTTTTTTAACAGGGTTTACTGAAGGATATAATACGATGGATGCGTTGGCTTCGCTTGTTTTTGGCATTATTGTCATTAATGCGATTCGTTCAATGGGTGTCACAAGTCGTAAAGGAATTTTGGCAGCAACTGCAAAAACTGGTTTTGTCGCAACATTCTTTTTAGCCCTTATTTATGTTGGGATTGCTTATTTAGGTGCAACAAGTGTTGGTGAATTAGGCGTTTTAAAAACAGGCGGTGCTGTTTTAAGTGGCGCATCTATGCATTATTTTGGAACAATCGGCCTCGTTTTACTGGGGACAGTCATTATTTTAGCTTGCTTAACGACAGCAATTGGTTTAATGACAGCTTGTGGGGAATATTTCCACACATTAATGCCAAAAGTGAGTTATAAAATGTTTGTAACGATTTTCACAACGTTTTGCTTTGTGGTTGCGAATTTTGGTTTAGCGAATATTATTTCCTATTCAATTCCGCTGTTAATGTTTATTTATCCGTTAGCGATCGTGTTAATGCTTTTAACATTTACATCGTCATTATTTCAGCATTCACGCTTCGTTTACGTGTCAGCAACAATCGTTACATTTATGATTAGTTCAGTGGACGGTTTAAAAACATTTTGCGAATTAATGGAAGTTGAATACTATGAATGGCTTGCACCAATTATTAAGTTTTATGAACAAACATTACCATTCTACAGCGATGGACTTGGATGGTTATTACCAGTGCTTGTTACCGTAATTACAACTGGTGTGATTGTTCGTGCAAAACAAATGGTAACTGTTCACGCATCTTCATAAAATAAATAAAAATAGTCGTCCAAAAATTTTAGGATGGCTATTTTTATGATTAACCATACAAAAAATGGTTATAATTCAGAAAAATCCCAAAAGGTATTGTTTTTGAAATCATTATCGTATATACTCTTAAGTATATTAAATTATCAGTATTTTTAAATTATAGGAGGTCGCGTAAATGGCTACGTTTTTAGGATCAATTGTATTATTAATTGCCGGGTACGCGGTGTATTCGAAAGTTATCGAAAAGGCGTTTAAAATTGACGATTCACGTAAGACGCCGGCGTACACTGTCAATGACGGTATGGATTATGTACCAATGAGCTGGTGGAAAGGATGGCTCATTCAGTTATTAAATATTGCTGGATTGGGACCGATTTTCGGAGCAGTGGCAGGTGCGTTATATGGTCCGGTTGCATTTTTATGGATTGTTTTTGGTTCGATTTTTGCAGGTGGCGTGCATGATTACTTTTCAGGCATGTTGTCTTTAAAACATAAAGGCGCACAGTTCCCACAAATCGTTGGCAAGTATTTAGGGAAATTTGCACAAAAATCGATTGTTGTGATTTCACTTGTCTTAATGATTCTAGTAACGGCAGCTTTCACAGCTGGTCCTGCACAATTAATCACACAAGTAACATCGATTCCGTTTTTAATGGCTTTGGTCATTATTTTTGCTTATTTCTTTTTAGCAGCGATTTTACCGATTAATAAAATTATCGGAAAGATTTATCCGATTTTCGGTGCAATTATTATTTTTATGGCTGTTGCAATTGGTGGTGTGCTTGTATTCGGAGATTATACAATTCCGAATTTGACTTTCACAAATTTACATCCAGAAGAATTGCCAGTTTGGCCATTACTAATGGTAACTATTTCATGTGGAGCGATTTCAGGATTCCACTCAACACAAAGCCCAATCATCTCTAGAACGATGAAAAAAGAGTCAGAAGGTCGTAAAATCTTTTATGGCGCAATGATTGGTGAAGGAGTGATTGCACTTGTTTGGGCAGCAGCAGGAATGACGTTTTTCCACGGAACAGGGGGACTTCAAACGGCACTTGCAGCAGGGGGTCCAGCAGGTGTTATTAATGAAATGTCTTCAACTATGCTAGGAACAGCAGGAGGAATTTTAGCACTTTTAGCAGTGATTATTTTACCTGTCACAACGGGAGATACGGCACTTCGTTCTTCAAGAATGATTGTTATGGAATCTGTTTCTAAATGGCTTGATCCAGAGAAAAAGAGTGCGGTAATTCTTGCGACAACTGTTTTAAGTATCCCAGCATTTTTACTTTCAACAATTGACTACTCATTTTTATGGAGATATGTTGGTGGGACAAACCAGCTATCAGCAACAATTATGTTATGGGTTGCGGTGTCTTATTTATTAAAAGAAGGTCGAGCACATGCACATCTTCTAGCAGGTATTCCGGCGCTCTTTATGACAGGCGTTGTCGCGACATATTTCCTATATGCACCTGAGATGATGAACTTAGATTATACATTCTCGCTCATTGGTGGAGGAATTGTAGCATTAATCGTTGCAGTTGTTTATATTAGACAAATTTTACGTCATCGCGAAGTGGCGGTTAGAAACACAATTGTAGAACCAAATCATTAAGGAGGCTGTTCCAAAAGTTGGAAGTTTACAACTTTTGGAACGCCTTTCATTTTTTTATGCATAAAGGGGGAGGCGGGCCAGTAGCAAAGCTATTGGACAGCCTCCTCATCTTTTTCTAGCGCATGAAATTCTTCGATTGCCCGTAACCAGTTTTCACGCATAATTTTGGAAGCGTTTTCGCCATCTTTTGCTTTCATCAATTGAATAATGTCTTGATGTTCTTGGATGGAGCTTTCCGTCAGTACAATAGAATTATGGAAAAATAATCGTCTGACATGCGCTTGTAAATTAGAAACCATTGAATCAATATATGAATTATTAGCGAGATCAATAATGATTTGATGAAATTTCTCATCAATTCGTAAAGCGTCTAGCGAACGTTTTGAATGAATGGCTTCAGCAAATTCTTCGTTCGTTTTTTCTAATAAGTCAATCGTTTCCTCTGTTAAATGAGGGATAGCAAGTTCAGCCGATAATGCTTGTAGAACAGCAAGTGGGGGAAGTAAATCTATAATCGAATCTTTGTCGACTTCAGTTACTTGTGTTGCTTTCCCAGGAAACATTTCAACAAATCCGCGTACTTCTAGTAATTGTAAAGATTCTCGAATTGGAGTTCTGCTGACACCAAGTGCTTTTGCAAGGTCATTGTCATTTAGTTTTTCAGCAGGTTGTAAAGTTCCATCGATAATCCATTGTTGAATTTGCTGGAATGCATTTTCTTTTGCAGTGAGTCGTTTCGGTTTTTCATAATTGATTGGAATCGGCATAAATAAAACCTCCTAAAAGAACCATTTAGTCTAGTATAGCGTAAATGGTTCTTGAATGGTATGAGGGATTAACTCGCTTTAAAATTATAAAGTGGTTGAATGACTTCTAACACTTCAACGGTATCGCCAATATGTCTTACAATGTCTTCCATTTTCTTATAGGCAAAAGGAGATTCATCGACGGTTGCTTTTGTAACAGACGTACTCCAGACGTTTTGCATCGTATCTTCAAATTCTGCGAGTTTCACTTTTTGTTTTGCTTCTGTACGGCTCATAATTCTACCTGCGCCATGTGGACCTGAAAAATTCCAATCTGGATTTCCTTTCCCTCGACAAATTAAAGAACCATCACGCATATTCATTGGAATAATGACGATTTCGTCTTTCTGCGCAGAAATGGCGCCTTTTCTTAAAATCATATGCTCCAAATCTACGTAATTGTGAATTGTATCGAATGTATGTGTTGCAGTCCATCCCATACTATCCAAAATCACATCCGCCATCGTTTGACGGTTCATAGCCGCATATTGCTGTGCAATGCCCACATCATGTAAATAATCGTCCATATCGTTTCCGTCTAAATAAGCCGTATTTTTCGTTAGTTTTTCATGATCTTGACGTGTCGGCAGTAATTCAATCGCGCGTTGTTGATAAAAATCGGAAATTTGCTTCCCAGGATTACGACTTCCAGAATGAATGACTAAGTAAATTTTTCCATTTGAATCTTCATTCAGCTCGATAAAATGGTTACCTCCACCAAGTGTTCCGATACTATTTCTCCCTCTTGCTTCATTCACAGGGGCAAGAAACTCGTTGAAAGGGATGTTTTTTGAATTTGGGTGGGCTTTTTTTCGGATTTTCATCCCACTCGGTACATTTCTTCGAATCATTTGATCCAATTTATGGAAATCAATTTGCTCTTTTTGAATGTCAATTTGTACACAAATCATGCCACATCCAATGTCAACGCCGACAAAATTAGGTACGATTTTATCTTGAATCGTCATCGTTGTGCCAACTGTACAGCCTTTTCCAGCATGTAAATCGGGCATCATTCGGATTTTTGACTGTTGTAAGAAAGATAAATTACAAAGATCGATTACTTGTTGTTTGGCTGTATCTTCCACAGTATCTGTAAAAATAATTGCTTCATTATATTGTCCTTTGAGTTCTATCATTTTGACATGCTCCTTTTAAATTTTTCTTTTATACCATAATGAAATATCCCGGTCGCCTATTGGGGCGTAAGATGCGCTTTCATGTTGAAACACGAATCCTTTTGCTTCATAAAAAGGAAGCGCATATTCATTTCCTTTTGCCACAGCGACCCATTGTTCTTGTGCGCCATACGTGAATTTTTGGATTTTCGTAAAATGATTTAAAAGCAACGTACCTACCCCAAGATTTCGCTGATTGGGATGCAAATAAAAAACATAAACTTCGCCGTCCTTTTGATCGCGCATGCCACCACCAATTACGCCAATGATTTCATCGTCTCTTTCGGCTACAATATACCCATGCCAAGTTGCATTAATGCACATAATTTCTTCAATTAGCCGTTCAGCATGATAATATTGATCAAGCATTTGCTGAATTTGCGTTTTTGTATAAATCTTTTCATAGGTGAACCAATGACTCAAAGCGAGCATATCTTGGATTTTTTGCATATCTTTTTTCGTCGCTTGGCGAATAAAAAGCCCATTCATCACATACACCTCGTTTTTGTAATCAATCAGAAATCATCTGTTACGAAATTGAAGCTTCTTTGTCATCTGTTTGTAATATACATTGGTTAATCTAGTAATTAGTTAAATCAACACGGAAAACGGTGAGTCATTGAGACGACCGACGAGATAAGGGGCTGACAAGTTGAAAAAGGTTATCATCGCATGTTTTGCAAGTCTTTTCATATTTGGATTTGGTGTGAAAGAAAGCCACGCATCTTCCAATACTTATACGGTAAAATCAGGTGACACTTTATATCGCATTTCAATTAATCATAATACTAGTGTAGCAAATTTAAAAAAATGGAACAATTTAAGTGGCAATACGATTTACCCAAATCAGAAACTGGTCGTTGGAGGACAAGCAGCACCTGCACCTAGTAAGCCAGCGGGAGAAAGTCAAACGACGCAATCTAATGTGAAAAAAGATTTCATCATGCAATCGACAGCTTATACAGCTTCTTGTAAAGGATGTAGCGGCATTACAAAAACAGGGATTAACTTGAAGAAAAATCCTTATGCAAAAGTAATCGCGGTCGATCCAAAAGTGATTCCTCTTGGCACAAAAGTATATGTTGAAGGATACGGCGAAGCCATTGCAGGAGATATCGGTGGGGCGATTAAAGGAAATAAAATCGATGTATTTATTTCTAATTATGGACGAGCTTTACAATGGGGACGTAAAACAGTCAAAGTACAAATTTTAGACTAAGCAAATAAAGCGAGGTTGTTCCGCAAGTTAACTTGCAGAACGCCTCGCTTTTTTAGTACGAAATGAAAAAACTTCTTTTCATTATAGTAGTTCAAATGTTACAATAATTAAAAGCTCGAAATCTACATATAAATAAAGGTGGGGGAAAAGTTGGATAATCAAAGAAAAATAATGATTGCGCTTTTAATCATCGGGGTACCTTTGT